>JBBQPY010000043.1:0-32320 GCA_038216735.1 Chthonomonadales bacterium | reverse complement strand
AATGTCTGAGCCGTCGGGTCGCGGATATCGAGACGCTGCGCGCGGAAGTGGCCGCCTGGGAATACCAGCGTAATCAGCGTCCCCATACCGTGAATTGGCAGTTTCGAGCCGAAGACGCACGGATCAAACTCAAGCGGCTCTCCCCGATCCAAATCGATAAAACTTCGTGAAACTAACGACTAGGTCACCATTTCGAAGGCGCAGCCCATCGAGAGTCAGCGGACCGAACCATGCGTTTTGTATGAAGCTGCCAAAATCCATCGAACGTGGGCAGATCCGAAAATCGACCAATCGCCAGTGTGAAGCGAGGATTTGACGACGCAGATGTTCGAGCTCGTCAGGACTCTGTAGACAAGGGGCTGTCAATAGGCGAACCGCCTCCGTTTTCAAGAACTGCATCGCCTCGGCGAGCAGGCTGAGATCGACAAACTCATCGTATGGCGGCAAATCGAAGCGATGTAATGCCCAGGCGAGGACGCCGACTGCCTCGGCGCGCCAGGTCGCATCGACGACCTGCTGCTCGCTCAGCGTTCCTATTGGCGCATGCAGGAGATCCTTTTCCGGCGTCTCAATTTCCTCCTCCAAAGCGAGTTTCTCTATCCAGCGCATCAGTTTCTCGTATTGGGCTTCCGCGTATATGAGGTCGGGTGCTGACCCATCCGAGCCAGTCGCCGCACCTTCGATCCACCCACGTTCCAGCACACAGCCCATCACGAGCATTCGCCGTGCCACTCGACATGCCGTCGGCGGAGTCAAATCATGTTCGCTCCGGTCCTCAAATTTAGTCTTGATCATTGAATTGGATTTAAAAGTCGGCAGAGCCCGGCGTACGCGGGAAGGGAATCACATCGCGAATGTTTTTCATGCCCGTCAGATAGAGCATCAGTCGCTCGAAACCGAGCCCAAACCCGGCGTGCGGAGCGGTGCCGTATTTACGCAAATCCAGATACCACCAGTACGCCTCCTCCGGCAATCCCTGCGCATGAATCTTGTCGAGGAGCACATCATAACGCTCTTCGCGCTGGCTGCCACCGATGATCTCGCCGATGCGCGGGGCGAGCACGTCCATTGCCCTGACGGTCTTGCCATCGTCGTTAGATCGCATATAAAAAGCCTTGATCTCTTTGGGATAGTCAGTAACGATCGTCGGCTTTTTGAATACCTGTTCCGTCAGATAGCGTTCGTGTTCGGACTGCATATCCACACCCCAGTGCACCGGAAACTCCCAGGTCTGCCCGCTCTTCTCCAGAATGGCGATTGCTTCAGTGTACGTAATATGCTCGAAGTCCGAGTTCACAACGTGTTCCAGCGTCTCGAGGACAGTGTTGTCGATCCGCTTGTTGAAGAATTCCAGATCGTCGGGACACTCCGCCATCACCTCCGCGATCACTGATTTCAGAAATGCTTCCGCCAACTCCATATCCCCCTGCAGGTCGCAGAATGCCATCTCCGGTTCAATCATCCAGAACTCCGCGAGGTGGCGCGGCGTGTTGGAGTTTTCGGCGCGGAAGGTCGGTCCAAAGGTATATACGTTTGAAAATGAGAGTGCGAAAATCTCTGCTTCGAGCTGGCCGCTGACGGTCAGAAAGGCGGGTTTACCGAAAAAATCCTGACCGTAGTCGACATGCCCCGCTTTCGCGCCATCACTCTGGCGCGGCGCATTTTGTAAATCGAGGGTGGTCACCCCGAACATCGCGCCCGCGCCTTCGGCGTCGGAGGCAGTGATGACCGGCGTGTGGACATAGAGAAAACCGCGTTCCTGAAAGAAGTTATGTATCGCGCGGGCGAGTGCGTTGCGAACACGAAAAACCGCACCGAAAGTGTTGGAGCGCGTACGCAGATGAGCGATATCGCGCAGAAATTCCATCGTGTGCCCTTTTTTCTGGAGCGGATAGGTCGCGGGATCGGCCGCGCCATAGACCAGTATCTCCTGCGCCTTCAACTCCACCGCCTGCCCGGCAGCAGGAGATGCGACAAGATCTCCCACAACCTGCACACACGCGCCGGTCGTGACGTGACGCAGTATGTCCTCGGGTATCGTCCCCTCATCGATCACGACCTGCAGATCGGCGAAACTGCTGCCATCATTGAGCTGTACGAAGTGGACGCCTTTGCTGTCACGGCGTGTCTTGACCCAGCCATTCGCAGTAGCTGTCTGCCCGACCTGCCCGCTGAGGAGGTCCTTAATATAACCATTTTTCTGTATCATAGGTGACGTGTTTTCCCGTATATGTATATTAAAGGCTTACCGATGGTTGATATCCATCGGATATATGTGTGGTGCCAATTGCCTGCTCTCTGACTTTGGATTTCGGCGGAGAGCGTGAAAAGTCCTGCCCAGACTTCCGCACGGGTATAGAGGGTATAATTGCAACAGTATGTCTCTTCAGTGAGCGCCGAGTTGTCATGCAGCAATATTAACCCATGAGACACTGTCCGAGGAGCAATCGACGAATGAAACTGCGAATCAAACCAATACAACAGTCTGTTTCGAGTGACGATGGCAGGTGCAATGCGCACGCAATCGCCATTTCGCCGCTCTTGAAACGTGCCGCGCTGAGCGTGATGCTGCTCATGATGCCGCTGGCTGCGTGGGCTCACGACGACGATGGCCCGCCGGTGCCGCTCGATCCGCAGGCGCAAAAGATGCAGCTAACTGTGCTCGGCGTTGTCGTTGCCGCAGCCGTACTCGTGGTTGGATGGTATTTCGTTCGTCGTTGGCAAATCATGCACAGCGGTGCGACGAAGTACGGTTCGGGGCCGGATCAGGATTGATGAGCGAGCCGATCATGCCGTGTCGTATCGTCTCGGTATACGCCGAAGAGTTCCACACCCCGCTGCACAGCCCTTTCGTTACCTCCCAGGGCTCGACAAGCGCGGCTCGCGCCATCGCTATTCATCTCTCGCTGGAAGATGGGCGTACCGCACGCGGCGAGGCCGTTCCTGTCACGTATGTGACCGGTGAGACACTCGTCACAGTGATGGAGGCGGTCGAGCGCGTCCGAGAAACCCTGATCGGGCTGGATGTCACGCGCTTTCGACCGTGTCTTTCGCTGATTGCTGAGGCTTTACCCAATATGCCGAGTGCGCGATGCGGACTGGAAATGGCCGTCTTCGCCGCCTGGTCGCTGACGACGGGCAGCAGCTTGTGGCAGATGCTGGGTGGAGCGCGAACGAGTGTACTTAGTGATGTTACGATACCGATTGTGCCGAACGCAGGCGAGCTGGCAGCAGCGGCGTGGGAACTAGGGATCGACGTTTTTAAGATTAAGGTCGGTGGCGGAGCGATCGAGGAGGACTATGCGCGAGTCGCTGCCGTGCGCGAGGCTGCGCCGGAAGCCCGCCTTCGGATCGACGCGAATCAGGCGTTTACACCCGATAGCGCTGTAGCGTTCGTCGATAAACTGGTAGCGGAAGGCGCGCAGATAGAGCTATTGGAGCAGCCTGTTCCGGGAGAAGATTTCGCAGGGCTTGCGGAGGTGGCGCGTCGGAGTTCAGTGCCTGTCTTCGCCGACGAAAGCTGCCGTACTCCAGCCGATGCACTTCGCCTGCTCGATACCCCCGTCCACGGCTTCAACCTCAAAATCCAGAAATGCGGGATCGCTGCCGTGCTCGACATAATCGCGATCGCCCGCGCTGCTGATCGCAAGCTGATGCTGGGCTGTATGCTGGAAACTCGCTACAGTATCGCAGTTTCGCTCGCGATCGCCTGCGGAACCGGCGCGTTCGATTTTGTCGACCTCGATTCGCACCTGCTCGTCAACGAGCCGGGCGACAATCCCTACTTCACGCAGCAGGGAACCTGCCTCACGCTTCCCTCTTAAACGCTCTCACCAGGGGCAGGGCGCATAGTCTTTCAGGAACCGCCCGTAGGGTGGTTCCTCATCGTTTGTGATGCCCTGCGCGATCGGGTTATAGATTCGTGCCATGCCGTCGATGATGTCGAGCGGCGGAAAGAAGCCCTCTTCTTCCTGCAGCCGTGTTCGTTTGATCGTCGGATTTTCGTCCGTCACCCACCCCGTATCGACGCTGTTCATATAGATACCATCACGGGCATAGTCCTCGCCGGACGTGCGCGTCATCATATTCAACGCAGCTTTCGCCATGTTGGTATGCGGATGAAAAACGGTTTTATGCCGGTGGAACTGCCCCTCCATCGCCGAGACATTGATGATGAAACGTCGTGCAAAAGGAGAGCGCATCAGCAGAGGCTTGAGGCGGCTGTTGAGCAGAAAAGGTGCGACCGAGTTGACGAGCTGCACTTCCAGCATCTCCGGTGCGCTCACTTCATCGAGCCGCAGCAGCCAACTGTTCGTGGTGCGCGAGTCAGCGCGCTCCTCACGATCTTCGAGTGCGTCGACTGGCAGCACATCTACGACCGCTGGCAGGACGGCGGGCAGCAGCGCGGCGGTATCCGTGATCGCGAAAGTCGTAGGCGCACCCTGAAGGACGAGCCGACGTGCTTCCGGAGGGAGAGTTTCATGCGGTCGCTGCTCCTGAGCAAGCAAATCCTGATAGAAACCGGGCGGGCGGCGAATCGTTTGCGCAGCATTGTGGATGATGATGTCGAGGGCGGGTTCGGTATCGAGCAGATGGTGTGCAAACATCTCGACGGCTGGAATATTGCGCAAATCGAGACCGTAGACCCGAAGGCGATCTTCCCACTCAGCAGAGTCGGTCTCTTCATAGAAGCGGCGCGCGGCGGCATGTGGGAAGCGAGTCGTGACGATCACTTTTGCGCCGTCACGGAGCAGCCGCAGTACGGTCTGAAACCCGATTTTGACGCGTCCACCGGTCACGAGAGCCGAACGCCCCGTCAGGTCAGCGCGGAAAGTGCGCATGCGGTAATTGAAATCAGCACAGGTCGGGCAGAGCAGGTGATAGAAAGAATGAACTTCGGTGTAGTCGGTTTTGCAAATGTAGCAGGACTCCGGGTTGTTCAGCCTTCTGCCGCTGTGATTTGATTCACCTTGAACGTTTTCGGGGGTGGCGGCTGGTTCGGGCGAAGGCGGTAGTTCGGCGATCGGAGCCGGGGTATCACGCTGCAGCTGTACCATTGCGGTCGTGGCCTGAAGCGCACGGTCTTCGGTCAGGAGCCGGGAGCGCTCGGTTTGCTGCTCGACACGCCTGCCCTCTTTGACGACCTTCGAGACCAGACCTTTGAAGCGTTCGTCCTGACGGAAGATCGTCGGGTAGTCGGCGTACTGCTTCAGCACACGGAGGCATATTTCTAACTCTTCGGGCGGGATTTCCATCTAATTTAGTTTTATTTCCAGTAGGGTTCTTCCGTTCCAAACCTTATGTTTGCAACTGCTATCTTTTCCAGCATCGGCTGGCATAGACGACAGTATACCTCACTCTTCAGTTCGAGTACAAAGTCCCCCTTCTCTCCAGAACGGTGTGTTAATTACCCTCCGTAGGGATGTCGCATTGGAACTGTTCGCCGGATGCTGCCCTCAGCAGTTGATCACTATTATCCTCGCCCGGCTTTGCAAACGCTCGCAGCAGGACAGCCTGATGTGTCTGCGCAGGCTCGTTTGATGCGCGAACTAGGCTCTCCGATACAGGCAAATGACTGGCATTAAAGCGTGTGAGTGGAACGATATCTATATATTCATCCTTGATGCGGAAGTAGATAGTCAATCCCCAGTTCAGCAGTTTAAACGCAGCTGTTCCAAAAGTAAGCGACATCGACAAACATAGCAGCAATCTTCCCACCTCAAGGAGACTGCCATGGTGTAATGATGAGGACAGGTAAAGCATTACCAAGAGTAAACAAGTAGATAAAAATGTGATGCAGGCACAACAAAGTCCCAACAGAACAGCAAATGCTGGCTGAATAGATCTGAATGCATGATTCGTATGTACTCGAACAAATTCAGCTTTGCTCACGATTCGTTTGGGCGGCTGTGGCGGGGGATTGACAACATGCTCGCCAAACACTATTATCAGGAGAGGGGTGACGAAATTTCCCACCAGGCTGCGCAGACGCTTCAATCTTGCTTTATTCATGAAGTACATTCTTCATTACCGGTTGATGCCCTCATCAACTGCTCTTCGTGATCATCCTGCCATACCTCGACTGCTCGCAGCAGCACTCTCTTTTGTATCTGTTTTGGTTGATCCGAAGGGCGAACCAGACTCTCGGCAGCAGGCAATTCAGCGATGTTGGCGCGTGTAACGGGAACGACATCGACTTTTTCGATTCGGTATAGATTGGTAAAGCTCCTCCTCAACCAATGGAAAGCACTCGCTCCGCCTACTAACAGCCATATTACGCTCTGCGTAACATGACCATCGAAATAGAAAAGAGCTGTAAGCAGGACAGTGATAACAGAATCCAGTATGCCCAGAGCAATAAGCAGAGCTGCCCAGATAGATTTCAGCGTACGCCTTGCCTGAAGCCGAGTATATTCAGATTTGCTGACGATTCGCTTAACGTGCGTCCGTGGCTCAGGCATTGTTTTTTACCGCATTCTGTCATTTGCAGGCGGTTCACAAACCTGCCCATGATGTTGCGGCGCTTGAGCGGTATCGGGTAGCGCATTACTCCTGCTGATCCGAGACTGCCCTCAAAAGCTGCTATTCCTGTTCATCATGCTTTTCATTAGCGGCACGGA
This sequence comes from Chthonomonadales bacterium, assembly GCA_038216735.1. GTDB lineage: Bacteria > Armatimonadota > Chthonomonadetes > Chthonomonadales > Chthonomonadaceae > JBBQPY01. The sequence goes on along the minus strand of JBBQPY010000043.1, from coordinate 25,700 downwards.
GCAATGTTCCCTGACTCTGCATTGGCATGCCCGATGCTCTTACCAGACTCTCGATGGCTTGTAAATCAGCAATGTTTGCCCGAGTCAAAGGCGCGATTTCTACGTTCTGCCTCTCGACTTTCCTTTTTGTGACAAGTCCTACTTTCAGAAACATATATCCAATGACCGTACAAAAGAGGAAACCTTGAAATATTTCTGGAGGCTGAGAAGACAGCAACAGCACAATTGCAGCTAGCGCTGCCATACTGCTACAAATCAGACCAGTCACGATGGCTGCTGTTGACAGAATACTATCTCTTAACCGACTCGCATTTACACTGGCATACTCCGCTTTGCTGACGATGCGTTTGGGCGGCTTCTGTTTCTGTGATTTTCTCATACGTGCTCTCTGGCTCACCAACCACAAAAGGTCGCTCAAATCTTGATGTCGACGATTCCGCTGACCCCTACGCCGTCGACGCGCTTGATGTTCGTAACCGTCTTGCTGGAGACTGGTATCAGCGAACGGATGCGTACACCCATTATCTTACCTTCTATCTGCGCGACCGCCTGCGTTTTGTTGACGGCATCGATCGGACCGGCCACCTGCACGGCGCCGACACTCGTGCCAGAACCAACCGAAATGATCGGTACCACCTTTGTCGCATAGACATCCGAAGGCTGAATTCCCGTCAGCTTATTAAGACCTTTATTGATTTCCGGACCGAATTTAGAGACGACAAGGCTGATCCCGCCCAGTTTCAATACGGAGCCAAGAAGATCTGCTGATACGACCGAGCTCGTGAGGAGCAGCAGTACGGTGCAACAGAGGGTGATTTTGCGCTTGCCGGAAGCAGTGATTCTCTTGCGAATTATCATGTTTGTGTCCATCATGAGTCGGTCCCCTTTATTTTTCGAATGAATTTGTCGAAAGCATTTTCCGGGCAGCCATGGATACGTAGTTGCCGCAGTCGCAAACGGTCGGTATTCCAAAGTAGGAGATGTCATCCGAATTGCTGACGAAATATTTACTGAAGAAATCTATGACCACATTGCTATTGCGATTCTAGCCGATTGCCGAAGCAATTTACAAGAGATGCGCTACACGAGATATTCAATGTCAAATCACGCGAACTTGCGCTTGACAATACCAATTGGCTGTGTTACAGTTCCTCGTTAATAGCCTAAGGCAGTTTTGTTTGATCCGAATCATACTCACGACAGAGAACGAAAGTATGTGAACATTATGCTATTGCCTGACCTTCTTTCCAGATGCCTGAATTCGTCGTTTGCCGGAGCGATGTTCTTTGCTTCGACAATAGCTGCAACTTCGGCCAGCGGGTCTTCGATCGCCAAAGAACCAGAAGCCGACTTTATTGCCGGAGCGGACGCCTCGCATGTCGCCTTTTTCGAGGCACATGGCAAAGTCTATCGTGAAGGAGGGCAGACGAATGACCCCTTCGTGATTTTGAAGAATGGCGGTATCGACTGTATCCGTCTGCGCCTGTTCACGAGCAGTGACGCGCAAGCAAAGAGCGATGAATACAACACGATCAACAATCTGGCGTATACGGTTCCGCTCGCAGTACGGGTGAAGAAAGCGGGCTTACGGTTCCTGCTGGATTTCCATTATTCGGACACCTGGGCTGATCCCGCCAAACAAGCCAAACCGGAAACGTGGAAGAGTCTGAGCTTCGATCAACTAGAACAACGGATGTATGAATACAATCGCGACTGTATTGCCGCTTTCAAGAAGGCAGGCGCGATGCCGGATTTTGTTCAGATCGGCAACGAGATCACGCCCGGCATGGTCTGGCCCGACGGAAGGGTAAGCGGGACTTTCGATAAACCGGAGCAATGGGTTCAGTTCGGGAAATTGCTGAAGGCAGCACTACGCGGCATCAAAGAAGCTGCAACCGACCATATGCCGAAGATTATCATCCATATCGACCGGGGCGGCGACTGGAAAACCACACAATGGTTTTTCGACCATCTGCGCGATCAGAATGTCGAATTCGACATTATCGGCGAGAGCTACTATCCGTTCTGGCACGGCAGTCTCGATGATCTCAAAACATGCCTGACCAATGCCGCGCAGCGCTATCAGAAGCCCGTCGTGATCGCTGAGACGGCATTCCCATGGAATACGAGCGCACAGGGCAGCAAAGCAATTGTCGGGATTATGCCCGGTAAGGACGGGCAGGTGCAGTTTTTGCAAGCGCTGGCAGCGATATTGAAAGGCATTCCCGAAGGTAGAGGGGCAGGCATTTTCTACTGGGCGACAGAATTTCTGCCGCTACCCGGTACGAATCTCGCCGGTTTCGAGGGCACCTCTTTGTTCGATAGCGAAGGTAACGCGTTGCCCGCACTCAAGGCATTCGGTCTGCTCGCTAAGTCTGCTGGCGCACAATCTGCCGAGACCCCCAGAAAATGACGTACACTTGCTTTGAGATTGTGTGCCTTACTGGAGATATTCACACAAACCGCCCTCCTGATGCACAATGGCACAAGGAAGGCGGTTTGTTCGTACGATACATGACAGCGATATTTCCCTAGTCGCCCCCGCCTCCGCCTCCAGAATCGCCCCCGGAGTTCTTTGCGAACTTTATTGTAAACGAGTAGTTTGCATTCGTCGTGCCCAGGTTGAGAAACGTGCTGAGCTGAGTGTCCTGTACAGCGCTATTGCTCGTGCTGCTAGAAATCCAATAGTTGCCGGGCGCCAACGTGGAGCTTGACACCGTTCCAGCCCCGCTCAAAGAAATTATTACTCCAACTCCTTCATTCAAAGTGCCGTAGAGAGCTAATGCTCCATTGGCGCTCCCTGTCGCAGTGACAGTCACATCGGTGTAATCGGTGAGAGTGAAGTAAAATGTCGAACTGTCCGTTGCGGAAGCAGTGATCTTCTGGTGGGCAACCTTAGGCGTTTTAAGGGTTGTGCCTGCCGTATAGGTTGTGGTGAATACCGCAGAGTTAGCCGCATTGGTCATAGAGGTCGTACCCGATGCGTTGGCAAAGTAAGTGGGCGCAAAGAATGTTCCGGCAGCCGTCGCGGTTCCCGACGATCCGTTCAGGATCATCGCATCGGTCGTGTTTATCTGCTCATCAGTGTGAGGATCCCAGGTGTAATAGGTGGTGGTATGATACCCTCCTCCTCTTCCACTTCCACCTCGCGTGTGCTTTGTATACCGATAGTCAACGGAGGTGATGCTTGCCGTCACGCTTCCAGACAAGGAAAGGTTGGATAGCAGGGTCTGTGCGCCTGCGCCAGGTGCAAAGCAGAGCACGGCGAATCCAAGTAAGGCTGTCCATTTCTTCATGCGTTTCTCCCCTCAAATCGTGGTCGCTTACGTTGTCGAAATGCGTCAGAGACCGAAGGCGCGTTCCTTTTTCCGATCCCTCTTTACGAGGCTTACAATTTTCCCAGGAATTCGAAACGAACCTCAGGTTGGTGTTGCAGTGCCCTTATCATTCGAGAGGAGCGACGCATGACATCACAACGATCATAATCGGGTGTGTTCAAACAACGCCTGACCTCGAAAGCCTCGAGGTTGAGCGGACGATCATCCCATGGGAACTACCGCAACAACCATGAATTCTTCACTACCTGGGTGGCAGGATAATTTGAATGTTCAGATAATGAGCGCTATCTGCCACTCCCTGGAAGCCGGCTGTCTTTCACGCTACGGGAAGACGCGTCTCTAAGGAGAGAGGTGCACTTTCGCCTGTACCCTACATTCGAACTGAACCCGATCACATATCTTAAGAGGGCTGAAATCGCCAAAAAATACATCTGATAACAATTTTGCCATGCTTTTTTTGATACTATTACGCTTTTTGAAATCGCCTGGCAAAATCTCCCTGGCGAGCAAGCTGTATCTGGCGGACTTTTTCTGTTTGGCAAAACGTTCGCCGAAAAGCAAAGAGGCGTAGAAAAATCAGAAATCCTCTCGTGCAGCATTGCTATTGGTAAACTTCGAGCTGTTCATTTCACGACAGGTAAGTCAATTACAGTCTTTCGATTGAGCTTCGAATCGTCTATAAGCCCCATTGCTTTTATTCGCTCTGAAGCGAACTTACTGTCCCACGAATAGACATAGACTTTGCGATCCATGAGAATATACAGGTTCCTGCTATCGGCAGCGATCTGTGGCTGCCCGCTTTGTGTCTGTACATTCGCCTGCAGTTTTTCCTGAGGCTGGGCGTGGGCAAATACCGCTGTTTCTTTCACCAACAATCCGCACAGGCAAAATGCGATCACACCCAGCAGCAAATTCGTAGTTTTGTCTCTCATATCTGCTTTCCTGCATTAAAGTTGTGCCCACCGGTTTGGGCATATATAATCCCCTCTCCCGAAGCATCGGAAGAGGGGAAATCTCGAAGCACCATCTGTATTTTTTGAGAACGCAGGGCTACGGCGTCATCACGACTTTGACACAGTGGTCTTCGCGCTCTTTGAATGTGGCGTAGCCCTGTGCGGCATCATCTAGTTTGATGCGGTGCGTAATAATTCCGGAAGGATCCAGATCGCCTTTCTCGATGCGCGAGAGCAAGGGTTTGAGATACTTGTGCACGTGCGTCTGACCCATCTTGAATGTCAATCCCTTTGCGTGTGCCGCCCCCATCGGAAGCTTATCGAGCAAGCCGCCATAAACCCCGGGAATCGAAACAGTGCCGCCCTTGCGGCAGGTCATGATCGCCTGACGCAGTACATGCGCACGATCGGTTCCGATTTTTGCCAACTGCATGACTCTGTCGTAAATCGCATCGACGCTCACGCCATGCGCTTCCATACCCACCGCGTCGATACATGAGTCCGGTCCGCGACCTGCCGTCATATCTTTCAGCGCGACACCGATCTCCACTTTCGAATAGTCCAGTGTCTCTGCGTTTCCGTATTTGGAAGCCATTTCGAGCCGGTCAGGAATGTTGTCGATCGCAATGACGCGTTCTGCTCCCAGCATGTACGCGCTCTTGATCGCGAACAACCCCACCGGTCCGCACCCCCACACAGCTACCGTATCGCCGGGCTGAATGTTGCAGTTCTCCGCCGCCTGATAGCCCGTCGGCAGAATGTCCGATAGGAACAGCACCTGCTCGTCCGTCAGCGAGTCGGGCACTTTCAGTGGACCAACATCCGCGAACGGTACGCGCGCGTACTCTGCCTGTCCGCCCGCGTATCCGCCAAGCATATGCGAATACCCGAACAGACCGGAGGGCGTGAAGCCGTACATTGTCTCCGCCATTTTCGCGTTCGGGTTCGAGTTGTCACACAGCGACCACATATCGTGCTGACAGAAGAAACAGCTCCCACAGGCGATCGTAAACGGTACCACGACGCGGTCGCCTTTTTTCAGGTTCGAGACTTCGCTTCCGGTCTCGACGACCTCGCCCATGAATTCGTGACCGAGTATATCTCCGCGCTCCATCGTCGGGATGACGCCATCATAGAGGTGCAGATCGGAGCCGCAAATCGCAGTAGCCGTGATCTTGAGTATGGCGTCGCGTGAGTTGAGGATTTTGGGATCGGGCACTGTCGTAACCCGTACATCATGTTTTCCATACCAGCAAAGTGCCTTCATGGGCATCATTCTCCTGTAGTGTTAGGGTATTGGGATGGTTCGTAAAAGTACAGCCCTGAATAATAGGTATGTGGCTGCCCGTGTACATCCTGAGGATGAATCCTACGGTCAGTCTGGCACTGCGTACCGATTGGCACACGAGCGTTATCGGAGTTGCTGTTCAATTTCCTCGCCTGCGCGAAGTTGGCGAAAATTCCAATCTACGTTCATGCGAATCGAAGCGGAAGGTGCCGCGATTCTATCGGAACTGGAAGCTACAGCCCCTCGTATCATCTAGCCGCGAGACTGACCTTCGGTCGTAATGATCTCGCCGGTCTCCATGAGCCGCTTGAAGCGGCGCAGGTCGTCCTCGATCTGCATCGAGGGCTCTTCGCCAAACAGACGGGCGATCTGTGCACCGACCATACCGCCGGGCGGATCATACTGGAGGGTGACCTTGACTTCGGTGCCTCTGCCGCCGGGTGCGGGACGAAAATTCACGCTCCCCATATTCTGCACATCCGCATCCGGAAGCGATCGCCAGGCAATTAGTTCATTCTCGCGCTCGTTGATGATCTCTGCGTCCCATTCGACACTCGTATTCATCGGGCCTTTTGCAACCCAGTGCGACCGGTTTGAATCGAAAGTGCGGACTTCCTTGAGATGATCCATGAAGGCTGGCAGATTCTCGAAATTGCGCCAGAAAGTGTACAGTTCTGCAGCGGGTTTATCAATCGTCATCGACTTGATGACATGCAGCCCTTTCTCTTCTCCGGCTGCCGTGTCGTAATTCATCGCATCATAGACAGTACAGTGACCGGTGATACCGCGATACAGCAGACCCGCGCCGATGCCCGATAGCGTCAGTCCGAATATGCCGCGTCGCAACAGACCCGCCGCCAGCAGTCCGCCACCAGCAAGCATCGATGCCATACGTTCATTGCTGCCGACATTCACATTCTCGCCAATTGGTCGTCCGTAGTTCGGACCGCTCTCGCGATCATCGAACGGAATCACACTCACGGATTGTCCCGCCATTCATCTCTCCTTTGTTAATTTACAGTTGCTTGTTTAGCAAGATCGCCGAACATAGAATTCCAGCAGCTTGTGCTTACCCTTCCCGATGAGACTGTGTGAAGGTAGAAACCGTCTGATCTTTCCCATCTTGCGACGGATAGGATCGAAGAGTAATAAACCAATATCACCCTTCATTATTCTGTGGGATCGCTTTGTCGGAAAGCGAGGTGAGGATCGAGGGAGACAGCATCGAGTGACTGTCTCTGCCTGAAACTTTCGCCTCACCGATGCCGCCAGGACCAGGCAGACACCGATTGTACAGTCCGAAAATGTCCGACACTACGCCCGGAAACAGACCATGGACGGTCGTTGCGATCTGCGCCGGAAGCGAAATCACGAGCTCGGCATCGCCGTAACGGCATGCTTCAATAATTTGGGATGCACTTGTCTGTGCATCGATTGAGGAGAAGGGTAGTGCATTGCCGATGCTGAACAGCGTGAACTCTGCCCGGTTCTGACCCTTGAAATGCGCGTTGATATGGCTGCCGGTGCGCATCAGTCCGGGACATACCGTGGTCACGTAAATGCCGTACTTCATCAGTTCGTTTCGCATACCCTCTGAGAGCCCGACGAGCGCATGTTTGGAAGCCGAGTAGGGCAGCATATGGGGAATGCTGATCTTGCCGCCGATCGAGGATATGTTGACTATGCGCCCGCTGCGGCGTTCGCGCATCTCTGGCAGGACTGCGTTCGACACGTAGAGCGGAGCCCAGAAATGCGACTTCATTGCCTCTTCATAGTCATCGATCGTCATGTTTTGCATAGGACCCACTTCGATCACACCCGCATTATTGACGAGTACATCAATGCTGCCGAAACGGTCGCGTACCTCTCGAACCATCGCTTCCACCGCGGTAGGATCGGTCACATCACAGACGACTGTATGCACCTCTCTGCCATATGGTTTCAGATCGATTTCGGCACGTGCCAGTTCTGCGGCGTCGCGAGCGACCAGAGCCAGGTGCGCTCCTTGCGCCGCAAACTGCCGCGCCAACACCAGTCCCAGCCCGCGTGAGCCACCCGTGATAAGCACCGTCTTGCCATAAAAATCGAACGCGCGTCGACCGCGCGCCAGCAGACGTGCTGCCGCAATTGTGCCCAGCCCAAACCCCAGCAGCAAAAGTCTGTTTCGCAATTTCATCGTCTCATGTCCTTCTGTAGGATGCTAGTGTCAAATACGATTGCAACTATTCACCGTGCCTGCAGTTATGCACTTACAGGCAGAATATTGAATTCACTTCCCCTCTTCTGAAGCTTTGGGAAAAGGGGTTTGGGGTGAGGGTGAATAGTTGAATTCGATTTTTGCTTGACCTGAGAGGTTAACAACCCCCGACACCTTCTTGCGCATTGAGGCGCATACGTGCAGTTTCCTCTTTTCACTTCGTATAAACAGTGAAAAGGGATTTCATCCTCAGATTTTGCCTGTCAGGTCCGCGGTAACTCTAATTCGTCTACGTCCATTTGGTCAGACGCGCAGTGCACTCGGTTTAGCAGGCATTACGTAAGGAAGTTAGAACGGAATGCCGACAAGACGGCGTAGATGTGTCGGTTGTTCCTCGCTTCGTGTAACAGGCACTTTGACATGCCGATCCACGTTGAATCGAAAGCAAACGAAAATGAAAACGGTGACCCTTATAGGGTATACTGAAATCCCTTGTTTTCTACTCAAAACGCGTCGTGATATCGACTTTACGCCTTAAACCCGTCTACAATGCGCCGATACTGAAAGAGTTGCCAGCCGCAATGACACAACCTCCGCTGCCAGCCCATAATCGTTCTTCGCTCGAATGGACTGCTCTCGATGGGGAGATGCCGATGTGCGATATCGCGGCTACCCTCGAGCGTACCCTGGAACGCCTGCTGGCGCATCGCCCGCAGGCAGATACAGAGCTCGTGCGTCGCGCTTTTCAGTTCGCAGTCGAGAAGCACGAGGGGCAAACGCGCAACAGCGGGGAACCTTACATCACACATCCCGTCGAAGTGACCGAAATTCTTGCAGATCTTGAAATGGATGAGCAGACGCTCGCCGCCGGCCTGCTTCATGATGTGATCGAGGACTGTGCGGTGACGGCGGAAGAGGTTGCAGCACTTTTTGGAGCCGAGGTCGCGCACCTTGTAGAGGGCGTCACCAAGCTGCAGATCGCAGGCGTCGATGAGGGGAAAAAGCGCGACGAGCGTCCTGAGGATGCCGAAGAGCTGACACAGGTAACGGCTGAGCGACGCAAGAAGCAGGCGGAAATGGCAAAAAACGCCGCCAACCTGCGTAAGATTTTCGTCGCGATGGCAAAAGACCTGCGCGTCATTATTATCAAGCTCGCCGACCGACTGCATAACATGCGCACACTAGGCGCGCTCTCTCCCGCAAGACAGTTCCGGATGGCGACGGAAACCCTCCAAATCTTCGCACCGCTCGCGCATCGCCTCGGTATCTGGCAGCTCAAGTGGCAGCTCGAAGATCTCTCTTTTCAATATGCCGAGCCGGAAGACTATCTCGAGATCAAAGCACTGGTCGCCAGCAACCGCGCGGAACGACAGGAGGAGGTCGACTCGTGCATTGCGATCATGCTCGAAAAGCTGAAGCGCGAAGGCATCGACGCGCAGGTCAAAGGACGGCCTAAACACCTCTACAGCATCTATAATAAGATGAAGCAGCAGCGGCTGGATTTTTCCGACCTGCTCGATCTGACAGCCCTTCGTGTGATCGTCCATACGCGCCAGGAGTGTTATCATGCGCTCGGCGTAGTGAGTATGACCTGGACGCCGATTCCCGGTATGTACAGTGACTATATCGCTCAGTCCAAGAGTAATATGTATCAGTCGCTGCATATCAAGGTTCTCGGTCCGAAAGGAACGCCACTCGAAGTACAGATTCGCACCTGGGAAATGCACCGTACAGCAGAATTCGGGGTCGCGGCGCACTGGCAGTATAAAGAAGGTGGCAAAACCAGCGATCAGTTCGAGAGAAGGCTATCGTTCCTGCGACAGCAGATGTTCGACTGGCAGGCGGATAGCAAAGACCATAACGAGTTCATGCGCAATATCACAGACGACCTGTTCTCCGATCAGGTTTTCGTGACGACCCCCAACGGCGATGTGATCGACCTGCCGACTGGCAGCACACCGATCGACTTCGCATACCGAGTACATAGCAAGGTCGGCGATCACTGTGTCGGCGCGAAGGTCAACAAGCGCATGGTCCCGCTCTCTTATACGTTCGGGCATAACAATCCGCTGTTTAAAAACGGGGACATGGTTGAGATCATCACGCGCCCGAGCGCGAATCCTAGCCGTGACTGGCTTGCACTCGTTAAGACCTCGCATGCCAAGAGTCGTATCAAAGCTTACTTCAAACGCCTCAATCAGTCCGAAAATATCCTCAAGGGGCGCGAACTTCTGGAAAAGGAACTTGCGCACCAGCTCGACCGCGATCCCAAAGCCTGGGGCGAAACTCCTCGCGACCTACTCAAGGATGAAGCCCTGCGTGGCATCGCTTCCGCTTTCAACGTGCCGAGTGAGATCGAACTGCTATCTTCGATCGGCTATGGGACGATCGCTCCACTGTCCGTGCTCAACAAACTCAAACCGGACGTGCCAACGCACGAATTGAGTGTACAGGAGCAGACGTTACAGGTCGGGGGGAAACGGGCGGACGACCGTAAACTGCAAATAATGGCGGGTGGTATCGATGCGGACAACGTGCTATTTCGACGCTCGCGCTGCTGCCTGCCGATCCCTGGCGACGATGTGATCGGCTACGTGACGCGCGGGCGTGGGATGGCGCTTCACCGCCGCGAATGCCCCAACGCCCAGCACTACCTCAAGAACGAAGGCGACCGCTGTACGGGCGTCGAGTATGTCGGCAGCGACAATCAAGTCTATCAGGTCTATTTGATTATCGACACGCTGGACCGTACCGGACTGCTCGCTGATGTCGGCACCGTATTTGGCGAGAACAAAACGAACATCACTGCCGTCAAAACGCAGTCACATCGAGACAAGACCGCAACGCTGGAACTCGCGGTCGAGGTGCGGAACACCGAACACCTCGACACCATCATCAAAAAGGTCTACAGCATGGGCGATATTCTCGGAGTTCACCGTGCGACAGGCGGGCGTGAGGAAGCCCGCGTAAAATAGTCAGATAGTCGGGTTACTTTCCACGTTCCGCTCCGCGTATGTAAAGACATAGTTACGGGTATTGCGCGTCCGCTAGACTCCTATCTTCCCAAGGGCGAGCCGTCAATCAATGTCCTGTGTTTCATCCCCGTGTCAAGGCAAGCCATCATCTGTTTTGCAGGGTTGCCAGCCGAAAATCAGTTCGAATACTTTGCGCTTTGCAAACCAGGGTTTCGCCCGCATTTTGAGCGTGCGCTTCCAATCCAGCGCTGCGTATCGCCGGAAAATCCGGAATCACGGTGCAGCAGCCGATCTCGGCGACGGGATATTGTTGAGAAAGAGATGCCTGCCCGCCGTACGTCCCTCCGACTCCACCAGTGGGACAGCGTAATACGGATCGGGCAAAGGGCGATGACTTTTTGCGCGACGGAATTAGCGAGTCTCAATGGCGAGCCTCGAACGTTACAGTGGAGGCGATGTGGAAACCAACTACCGAGAAACCAAAGACAGACATGAGATGTGGGATCCCGATGTTACCTACGTCATCGGACATCAGCGCCCGGACACGGACGCGATCGCCTCGGCACTGGGTTATGCCTGGTTTCTAACGAAGATGGGACACGAGCGTGTAATTTCGATACGCGCAGGTCAGCCAGTCGAGCAGACGGCATATGCTCTCAAACGGTTCGAACAAGAGCCACCGCGCCTTATGACCGGTGTCGCTCCGACATTCGGCCATGTGGCGCGCAAACAGCAGACAGTCTCACCGGAGACATCGCTTTCTGAGGCCATCACACTGCTTGCGGCGGGCGAGCGCGTTGTTCCCGTTGTGGATGATCTGGGCAGACCCTACGGGGTTGTTACGCCTATGGCGCTCGCACGTGCCTGCTCAATGCCCTACAGCGGCGGTCCCAACCCCTTCACACAGCCATGCAAATCTGTCGTCGAAGACGCGTTGACGTTTCATGCGCAGGATCGGATCAGCGACCACCGCGCCTCTTTGCTCCGCAGTGATGTCGACGACTTCTTGATTGTCGATGCCCAGGAACGATTTGTCGGTGTCGCCACGAGACGACGCATCATAGAGCCTCCACGCGCCAAATTGATACTGGTTGACCACAATGAAATTCAACAGGCGATATCAGGTGCCGATGAAGCTGATATTGTTGCCGTTCTCGATCATCATCGCCTCGGTAATGCGCCGACGGCACTGCCCATTCCGTTCGTTGTCGAGCCAGTCGGCAGTACATGCACACTCGTTGCCGAACATTGCAGGCTGCAGGAACTGGAGCCGCCGCTCGGTATTGCAGGAATGCTGCTCAGCGGCATTCTCTCCGATACGCTCGTTTTGCGATCTCCGACAACCACCGATCGCGACCGGCATGTCGCCCGCTGGCTTGCCGATCTCTGCTGTGTCGATCTCAAGCAGTATGGCGACGATCTGCTTCGCGCCGCGCCGGGGCTGGCAGAGCGCCCCGCAGACGAAATTGCCGACGCCGACCGCAAGCATTACGAGATGGGTGGTAAATCGGTAAGTATTGCACAGGTCGAGATCACCGGTTTTCAAGAGCTTCCACAGCGGCGCGATGAACTGCTTGAGACGCTGGCAAGGCAGTGCCGTGCGGAAGGTCTTGCGTTGGCATGCCTCATGGTCACCGACGTTGTGCAGGGTGTCAGTCACCTCCTTTGCCAGGGTGATAGCTGGGTACTTGCCGCACTGCCCTTTGCGCGTATCAGTGGGTATGAATTCGACCTGGACGACATCGTTTCTCGCAAAAAACAGCTCGTCCCGACGCTTCATGCCGTCATGGAAGAGTCCCGCTAATTTGGTAGAATTGAGCCTGGAGTGATGATGCGATTGGCGGGCAAAGTAGCGATCGTGACGGGCGGGTCGCAGGGAATTGGCGCGGCAATTGCCCGCCGCCTTGCTTGCGATGGCGTGGCGATAGTCGTGAACTATCGGCAGCACATCGAAGCGGCAGCAGCTGTCGTGCTTGCGATCGAGGCGGCTGGCGGGAGAGCGATTGCAGCGCAAGCGGACATTGGCGATCAAGCGCAGACCGAAGCGCTGATCGACGCTGCGATTTCGGAATATGGGCGGCTCGACATACTGGTCAACAATGCTGGCGTCAGCGAAATGATGCCTCTCGAATCAGTGACCGACGCGCACTATGCGTCGGTCTTTGCGGTCAATGTGCGCGGCGTATTGTTTGCGACGCAGGCAGCAGCGAAGCATTTTGGTGCGCAGGGCGGTCGCGTCATCAATATCTCGTCCGGTGCTGCGACGGCAGCGCCGCCTGGAATGTCAGTCTATAGTGCGTCGAAAGCGGCGGTAGAGACACTCACGCGCAGCCATGCTGCCGAACTGGGTCCCCGTCGCATTACCGTCAACGCTATTGCGCCGGGCTTAACGGAAACGGGAATGCTGCATGCTGCTCTCACGCGCGAATACATCGAGCAGATGATTGCGCTGACGCCTCTGCGTCGCCTCGGTCAGCCCGAAGATATTGCCGATGTCGTCGCCTTTCTCGCTTCCGAGGATGCGCGCTGGATCACCGGAGCGATTATCCCTGTGAGCGGCGGCTTGCGCTAACAATCCAGCAGTGATAGGTCGTCCCCGAGCCCGCAATCTTGCCTATCAGTCATGCTGCGTCGATGCACCCCGATGCCAGCGTTCTCCCGCCAAGATCTTCACACTATCTCCTCCGCCCGATGCTTAGGGCAGAGGAGAGACAGGAACAGCGGCTGTAGCTACTACCCGCACAGGCGGGATTTGCAGTTTAAGCTTAGGTCCGATCCCCGCGTGCTCTACGCTGCTGTGCCAGATAGCTGGTGCCTATTATCGCTCAGCGTGGCGGAGCATCCTACTTTCCACCGAAGTACTTCATCGATCGTGTTGATAGATCCGTAATTCAGCCATATTTTTATGCATTCGAAAGACGCAATGGCTGGCGGCAAACAATGATAACAGCACGACGCATTGGGCGAAACGCTATATCGTCTCAAACATAATCAGCTTACTGCACTGCCTGATACACTCAAATCGCTCATGAATATCCATGAATTTTCAGTCAACAGCAACCAACTGAGAATACTGCCCCTTGGACAGGACAGCTTTACAATCGCACCATCCTCCACGTCGGCGGCAATCCCCAGCCGAATCTGCCCAATTCCCGGAAAGAATAGACAATTCAACGGAGGGACATTTCCCCGCGGCGGTGAACTATCTTCTGTGTCGCCGCGCCGCTGTCTGCCGAATCTGAGTTGATGACAACAAAATCTCCCGCTAACCAAAAGGAACCGATTTCGATATGGCTGGAACCTCCTCTTCCGATATAATTCGCTGGGGCATTCTCGGACCCGGCTCGATCGCACACCAGTTCGCAAACGGCGTCAAAGAACTCCCCGACGCAAAAGTGACCGCAGTCGGCTCACGCGATGGAGCTAAAGCGAACGCCTTCGCCGACACATTCTCCATTCCGAATCGCCATGCCAGCTATCAGGCACTGGTCGATGACCCCGAAGTCGATGCGATATATGTTGCCACACCCCATCCATTCCACAAAGAACACTGCCTCCTTGCACTCAACGCAGGTAAGCCGGTACTCAGCGAAAAACCGTTCACGATCAATCACGCCGAGCTCACCGAGATTGTAGATGCGGCCAAAAAAAACGATCTGTTCCTGATGGAGGGAATGTGGTCGCGTTTCTTTCCGCTGATGGGACGTGTACGTGAACTGTTGGAAGAAGGAGCGATCGGCGAAGTGCGACTGCTTGAAGCAGATTTCGGTTTCAGGGCGGGTGTCGATCCGAATGGCAGGCTTTTCGCGCCTGCGCTTGGCGGCGGAGCACTGCTGGATGTCGGTGTCTATACCGTCTCGCTCGCTTCGATGTTCCTCGGCTCGCCAGACCGGGTAACGGGGCTTGCGACACTCGGCGAGACCGGCGTCGATGAGCAGTCTGCGATGGTGCTGGGATACCCCAATGGCGCGCTCGCAATGCTATCGACCGCGATTCGCACCAACACGCCGCACAGAGCGACGCTCAATGGCACGGAAGGGCGCATTATAATTCAATCGCCCTGGTGGAAGGCGGAACGCGCGCTCGTCTCACGGAACAGCAAGCCGGACGAAGAAATTCATATTCCCTACGAAGGTAACGGCTTCAATTACGAAGTGGCGGAGGTGGGCCGTTGTCTGCGTGCCGGACTCAAGGAAAGCTCGGTTATGCCGCTCGAGGAGTCGCTTTCGATCATGGCTACTCTCGACACACTGCGCGGGCAATGGGGACTCAAATATCCCATGGAGTAAAGGAAGTAAGTGCGAGGCAAACTATTCTGAAACCTAATTCCCCTACTCAAGCATAGCAAACATTCTGACGATAAGGACAGTGACGACAATGCTTTATGGCAAGATTACCGGGATCGATAAGCCGATCTCCCGGTTGGTGCAGGGGACAATCCCACTGCAGCCCGATGCGCCCGACTCGGGATTTTCTTTGCTTGACGATACATTTGCCCTGGGTTGCACCGCCTATGATACGGCTGTAGTCTATGGTCCCGAGCGTGAAAAAGCCTTTGGACGCTGGGTGCGCGAACAAGGGCTGCGCGAGAAAGTTGTGATCCTCGCAAAAGGCGTACATCATGACAGCGCCGGTCCGCGCGTAACACCAGAAGGCATCGCGACCGATTTGACGAACACGCTTGCACATATGGAAATCGATTACATCGACCTGTACGTACTGCACCGGGACAACCCTGCCGTTCCGGTAGGACCGATTGTCGAGGCGCTTAACGAGCATCTTCGCGCCGGTCGTATTCGCGCCTTCGGCGGTTCGAACTGGACACACGACCGCATTCAGGAAGCCAACGAGTATGCGGTCGAGCATAGCTTGACGCCTTTCGCTGTTTCTAGCCCGAACTTTAGTCTGGCGGAGCAGGTCAAAGAGCCGTGGGCGAACTGTGTCTCGATCAGCGGACCGCAGAACGAAGCTGCACGCGCCTACTATCAGCAGACACAACTGCCGCTTTTCACCTGGTCGAGCCTCGCGGGAGGGTTCTTTTCCGGACGGTTGCGACGCGAAAATCTGGCTGAATTCGAGTCGTATCTCGATAAGCTCGCGGTTGAGTGTTATGCCTACGACGACAACTTCACGCGACTGGATCGTGTCCAGGAACTCGCCGAGCAGAAGGGCAAAACGGTTCCGCAGATCGCGCTCGCTTTTGTGCTCGCGCAGCCACTCAACATCTTCGCACTCGTGGGCTGCCAGAACGGTTCCGAGTTTAAAGTGAACGTAGATGCGCTCGATATCAAGCTCACGCCATCAGAAATTGCCTACCTCGATCTACATGCCGATTCGCCAGCGTAAGTTTGCAGCATCCAATCATAGTCTGTCTGAAAACGATTTGACGTAGCTGGTTATGGGGAGCTCTTGCTCCCCTCCTTTTAACAGTTGAAGATAGACACATAGTTTTTATTCTCTATATTTGTTCCCTACAATCGTAACTAAGAGGAGAGGGTCGACTAACTGGAATTGACAGGGCAAATCGACCTGCAAGCCGCCCGGTCGACTTCCTCCTTCGATAAACTATGGCGCGATATAGGGCGCCTGCTCGCGGAACTGGAATTATCCCGCCCCGACTCCTCTGATCAAAGCTGAGCTATTTGTGCTTTGTGATAGGCTTTGCCTCTTTCGCAAACTTTAGGGCAACAGAGTTCATGCAGTAACGGAGGCCGGTGGGCTTGGGACCGTCGTCGAAAACGTGCCCGAGATGCGCGCCGCAGCGCGCGCACAAGACTTCTGTACGCACATCGCCAAGGCTTGTGTCTTCCCGCGTTTCGATGTGATTTTTCGCGATCGGCTGCCAGAAACTCGGCCAGCCGGTCCCGCTATCGAACTTGGTATCCGATTTGAACAGCTCGAGCCCGCAGTCAATGCACCGATAGATCCCTACCCCATGATAGTTGTGATACTGGCCGGAAAACGCGGGTTCAGTTCCTGCCTGACGCGTGACCTCGTATTGCTCCTGTGTCAATAGTTTCCGCCACTCTGCATCCGATTTAGAAACTTTCTTGATCGACGTTGCAGCATCTGACTTATCCTTTTTCGATGTCGCCTGCTTGCTGCCGGTTTTAGCCTCGTCGTTTTTTTGTTTCTCCGCAAAGACGCCGATTACGCTGCACAAAAGCAATACGGCGATGACGGCAAGGGTTCTGTGATTTTTCGTTTGTAATCCTCTGTTCATATTTCCTATATCCTTTGTTCTACAGTGAACATTTTCTTTGAATATCAAATCAGGCAGATTCCGTCAGACTCACTGTGCAATGAAGTCATTCGTCCTGCTTCCCGCTACCGGGGAGAAAGACGAATTAGAAGCCAGCATACCAGTCATAGCCTCGCTCAGCCCAGTAGTCCGCAGGCTTCGTATCGGCGTAACGAATCGTGCCGATCCATTTGATGCACTTAATCCCGTATTTGAGCGGGATAGCCAGGCGCAGTGGCGCACCATGCTCTGCCGTCAGCGGCTCGCCGTTCATCTCATAGCACAGCAGCGTCTGCGGATGTATTGCGCTCGGCATATCCAGTCCGACATAATAGGTTTCGTCGGAGGTTCGCATGCTTACATACCCCGGAACTGCGCCTCTGATCGCAGCGGGCGGATACTTAGCCGCGAAATCGGCAAAACGCGCACCCGCCCAGTGCACCACTCTGCTCCACCCCTCGACACACTTGTGCTCCGTCACCATCTCGAACTTTGGCAGCGCTTTGATATCTGCCATCGTCAGCGAGATTGGCTCGTTGCTTCCTTGCATACCTTCTACGATCAGGCGCCAATCATTCGTATCGAAACTCGGATCGGTCATACCGATCTCGCCAGTCACGACCGGCTCACGCGCCAGCGATACTGGAAAAGTCGCAGCGAGTCGTGAGGGGCTAAAGTAGGATCGCGTCAGCTTTTCATTGAACTCCAGTACGCGACGGAAAGGCATTCCGATGCCGTCGACCTGCGGGCGTGTATTGATCCATTTCCATGCCCCGAAGCCCGTCGCCAACGTCACACCCGCCCATAGAAAGCTGCGGCGCGATAGGCGGCGTATCTCCCGCTCAGCATCGACGAGCTGGCCGTTTGCCATCACCGGCGTCATCCCGTCGATCATCGCGTAACCGGTAATATCTTTGCTTGATGCTTCAATGATCGGCAATGTAGAGTTGAACTCAGGGTCAGTTGGCGCCGCATCCCGCTCGCTTTCGCCGTTCTTGTCAGGCTCTATTTCGCTCATATCACAGCCTCCCCGGCATCCACCACCTCGTACCCGGTGACCATCGCGCGGAAGTTGTTCCAGCCCGTCTTCACTACTTGCCCGACATGTACCAGAAAAAAGGCACAGTAGCCGATCGTGAGCCAGAAATGAATAAACCGCGCCGTTTCATAGCCGCCAACCAGGGCGGTAATCCAGCCGAACTGCACCGATTTGTAGATCGCCAAACCGGTGATCAGCGAACCGGCGCCCATCACGATGATGCTGCTATAGGCGATCTGTTGCGCGCCATTGAACTTACGGCGCGGCGGATGATATTTGGAGAGGTGCAGGTCGTACAGAACGACCTGGAAAGCTTCCTTCACACTGGTTTTTCCCGGGAGCAGATACCGCCATTGTCCTGAAATCGCCGTATAGAGGACATAGAGAATGCCGTTTATCGCAAAAAACCACATAAAAAGGAAATGCCATCCGATTCCTTCGGAAAGCCGCGACCCGATATGAAAGCGAGTATAGAACCATTCTGGGAAGAGCTTGAAACGACTGACATGATAGACATCGTTCGCCCAGTAGATCAATAGACCGCTCCATATCATCGTCATCAGAACGGGAAAGTTGATCCAATGAAACCAGCGTATCGCCAGCGGATGCTTTTTCTCAAGCACTTTGCCGGGGGCACTCTGTATCTGACTTTTCTCTATCGAGTTGACTATCACAATTCTGTCTCCTGAATTACGAACACGAGCTTGGCGACAATGCATTAAGACCGTTCGCGCGGATGCAAAATTTATTGTGGCGGGCTGTGAATCCAACGTAGGATGCTGAGTGCAATCTTACTGTGATTTCGTGGCAGATTCTTTCAGGAGTTCCTCGACGTGGCGTGCCATGATCGTCTCGCCATGATTGCCATCGAACTCCAGTTCGCCTTCCCAGTTATAGCGTATGCGCCCCTGCTTGTCGATCAGATAGACAGTTGGCCAGTAGCGTTGATTCCAGCGGTTCCAGTTCTCGCCTTTTTTGTCAACGAGTACCGGGTATGTGATGCCCAGTTCTTTTACGTGCTGACGGACATTGGATGTTACCTTCTCTTCGGGAGTTTCGGGGGTATGGATGCCGATGATCTGGACGCCCACTTTCTCGAACTGCTTTTGCCAGCGGGCGTATGCTGGCAGATTGTGTTTGCAGTTGATACAGCCGAATGTCCAGAAATGGACGATCGTGACTTTTCCTTTTCGTGAAGCCAGAGTGACTGGCATATTTTTGGGCGTGTTCAGCCAGGGTCCACCGATCAGTTCCTTTGCAGGTACAATCGCCGATGAATCGCTGGCTGAAGGTTGATCCTGCGCCTGTACCGAACGTAGGAAGAGGATCGATGTGCCGAGTGCGGCAGCGCTGCCTATTAATACAGCGAACGTCGAAATCCGTTGTCTATTCATCAAATTTAATACCTCGTGCGTCTATTGCTGTTGTGTCTAACTGTCCCGGACGTTAAGCGGTACTGGTGACATAACAAATGAGCGAAATGAAAAGTTCGCTTCTCTCACACAATGCGGCTGCTGGCTGCGGCGTTCTGACTGGCGCAGTAAATTTAGTGCCTCCCGATTGGAAATGCGGGATGCCACCAGCGCCTTTCCTAAGGCTAAGGATGTTCGACTTTTATGGAAGTCAAGTCGGTAAATAAAGCATTTGCCAACTCTGCGAATCGTGACACTTTTCACTACAAATCCCCTATTCGACTGTTACGCTTTTGGCAAGGTTGCGCGGCTGATCGATCTCACAGCCGCGCACTCGCGCTACATGATATGCCAGGAGCTGCATGGGAACCATCGCAAGTATCGGCATCAGCGCATCAATCGTTGGCGGCACGGAAATCACCGCGTCAGCGCAATCCGGGATTTCCGCGCCATCGCGTACGACCGCAATCACTGTTCCCTCCCGCGCCTTAACTTCCTTCAAGTTGCTGACCATCTTTTCGAACGTCGGCTCCTGTGTACAGAAGCCGACTACTGCCACCCCCGGCTCGACGAGTGCGAGCGGACCGTGTTTCATCTCCCCTGCCGGATAGGCCTCCGCGTGAAGGTAGGAAATCTCTTTGAGTTTGAGAGCGGCTTCAAGCGATGCAGCGAAATCGTATCCACGCCCGAGGTAGAAAAAGCTGTTGTGGCGGGCAAGCGATTCTGCGAGCGCAGCGATCTCTTTCTCGCGCTGCAAACAGGTTTCGATCTGTACCGGCAGTTCCCGCAACGCTGCAGTAAACTGAGCCTGTATCCGACTGGTGCCTCCAGCAGCATTTATGACCGTTGTGTTTCCAATGGTATTATTGTCTGAATTTTCGTCGAAAAGGTTCTGCGCCAGATACAGTCCGAGCAATGTTAGCGCTGTCAACTGCGCCAGGTAAGCCTTTGTCGAGGCGACGCCGATTTCGGGACCTGCCTGCGTAAGCAGGACAGCATCGGCATCCCGCGCCAGCGTGCTGCCGACCACATTGACGACCGCCAGAGTCGTCGCGCCCTTTGCTTTCGCCTCACGCATCGCCGCCAGTGTATCCGCCGTTTCTCCAGACTGCGAGATCAACACGACGAGCGTTTCTGCATCGACGAGCGGGTCGCTATAACGGAACTCGCTTGCAATTCCAACTTCGGTAGGACGGCGCAGCAGCTGCTCGAACAGACGTTTACCAACCACCCCTGCATTGTACGCTGTTCCGCAGCCGACGAGTACGATTCGCTTAAAGCGCTGCCAGTCAGTCGGAGTGAAGGGAAGCCCCGGCAGCGTGATTCGCCCGTCGTCAGTAAGGCGCCCGCGCAGCGTGTCACGAACCGTACGCGGCTCCTCGAAAATCTCTTTGAGCATGAAATGGTCATAGCCGCCCTTTTCTGCCGCCGCGTCATCCCATGTAACCTGCATCGGTTCGCGCGTTACCGTTACACCCTCGAGGTCGGTTATATTGACGCCATTCGCGGTGATCGTCGCGACATCGCCATCCTGCATGAGCACGACGCGGCGTGTGTAACGCATCACGGCGGGAATATCGGATGCGATGAAGTTCTCGCCTTCCCCAAGCCCGATTACGAGCGGTGAGTCTTTACGCGCGACGAAAAGCGAGTCGGGCGCGTCCTGCGAAAGCACCGCGATCGCATAGGAACCAGTCACGAGTTGAAGCGCCGAACGAACCGCATCCGAGACCGCTTTCGCCGTGTGTCCATCGCCGCTGCGTCGCCGTTCCCGTTCGATCAGGTGCGGGAGAACCTCGGTGTCCGTTTCCGAAGTGAAATGAACGCCCTGCGCGATGAGTTCCCTACGCAGCTCGGCATAGTTCTCGATAATGCCGTTGTGTACGACCGCAAGCCTTCCGCTTTCATCGCTATGAGGATGTGCATTGGCTTCCGTCGGGCGTCCGTGCGTTGCCCAGCGCGTGTGCGCGATAGCAGAATGTGCCTGCCATGCGGCTTCACTGTCCGCTTCCGCCAGTTTATGCTCTAGATTGACGATTTTACCGATCGCCCGAACTACCTGGAGTGCCGGATTGATTCTCGACCCGTTCGGGTAGGCGACGCCCGCGGAGTCGTACCCCCGATATTCAAGACGTTTCAAGTTCGAAAGCGCAATTTCGACCGCCGATCGTGGTCCGATATATCCTGTAATGCCGCACATGGTTGCTCTCCTGAATGTTAGTGTTTGCAAATGAACGTGACCACGAATGTGCCCGTAAAATTGCGGTTACTGCCGAAAATTTGTAGGGGTGCAGCAAGCAGCGCCCTTTTCCCATCGGGAAGAAATGTCGTTGCACTTCGCTCTGTACCAGGCGGGTCAATGAACGGAGCGTTGGGGCCACTCCGCTGGCACCTCAGAACAGCTCGTCGCCTCGAAGGTGAAGACAATCCCGCTGCGAACCAGTCGTTCGGCAAGAAGTTCCAGCTCCTCGCTCTGCGCTGTCGTCAGCTTATCGGTAACGAGGCGTATCTTTTTGTCTGCCAGTACCGCGCCTCCGAAACTCCAGGGATGCCGGCGCCCTAACTTGCTGCTGTCGACCGCAATGATGATTTCCGGAATGTTCGCCAGCAGTTGTTTGAGAAATGCCGCCTCTTCTGCACGGTGAGAATGCAAGTCGAGCAAGCCGTGCGCACCTCCGAATAGCACACCGCTCGCTCCTACAATAGCAAGTCCGGGCTGGAAAGCGCTGTGAAATTCAGGGGTGTGGAAGGCGCAGTCATCGGGCGCATAGATTTCTCCGAGTACGCCGGTCGCTACCCCTGCCGCGACCAATTCCAGGAGCGAGGGTACACTGTTCGTGAACACGATCGGGTTGTGCGGTGGCAGTCCTTCCACGACGGATCGGCGTATCTCCTGCGCTACGGCAAATGTCGTGCTGCCTGCGGTGAGTGCGATCGCGAGATCGTCGGGCAGGCTCGCAACAATCGCGCGGGCGATACTCTGCTTTGCCGATGCATTGCGGCCAAGTTGATCCGTGAAGTAACCGGGACTGTATCCCGCCCTCGAAACAAGCACGCGACTGCGCCGAACTTCGATGGAGTTCACGCGCTGGAGCATCCGCTGCAGCATATCGAGGTCGCGACGAATCGTGCGTGTGTCACAATGCAGCCGCACAGAGATTGCATCGAGATCCTGCGACTCTTCCGTCTCCGCCAATAGCTCCAGTAGCTGCATACGGCGAGTATCCGCTTGTTCTGCCAAGAGATTTCCCTTTCTATGCTTTCATTGTTGTTGTGCTCCACCTCCTCATTCGATAGCTTACCAGCCACATTTGAGGGCACAGAGCATTAATGTTCAATATCTCAGTTCATATTACACTTTTTTGAGTTGATTCGTGACAGAAATTGAATAAATCGTGACAGAATTTTCATGAGCTGGCTATACCTTGACAGCAAGACGCGAACGGCATACAATAGCGGTATGCTGTTGCGCCGCATAGGTGTGCGTCAACTGCTACAAAGCGATTCATCGTGACTCATTGTGAAGGTAACTCAGCTAAGTGTTTATGTAGACCTTTTTCCGGCCATAACTCGTATTCTGGGGTTGACGTCAGCTCCTACTCACTCACCTCTCCGCTCGTGCCCACTAAGAGAGGGCACAATGTGCTCAATTCACGGGCTGAAAATCCCAGTCTGGACTTGCAAAGCCCGCCATATGCCATGAAATGGGGGCGGAATGTAAAAGCTACCGGTACTGCAGCCTTTTCTCCCGACGCTTCGCGAGAATGATTCGGGGATTAATGGTTTCTAGAGAAGATACCGGCAGCGTGAACCAACTGTTATCAATCTGGTTACACGATGAATGAACGAACCGATTTAGGGCATTTCTGGGGATTTATACAAGATACAGGATAGAGAAGTCGTGCAAGAGGAGTTACAACCGGCGAAGGAACGGCAGGCATACAGTCGGCATAAACGTCGAAAGCGTGCGTGGGCATTGATGGGGTTGGGCTGCGTTGTGCTGTTGGGTAGTTACGGGGCGATCGTGCATTGGCGAAACGCAGCTGTGTCCCACACGCTTGTTATGCCCGCTCCTTTGCATGAGCCTGCTCCATATGCCCCGCCTGCCGGTCTACAGCATCCCGGCATTATCCTGCACGATTCCGATTCGCCCGCCCGAATGAACGGCGTCGTGATGAATGCCGCGCATATGGAGGAAGTGCACCGGGAGGATCATCCCGGATGGGCAACTGTGTATGAGGGCAAAACCTATCACATCGGCTACCACTATCTGATACTGCCTGATGGGACGATTCAGATGGGTCGACCGGAGGGCTGCGTCGGCGCTCATGCGCGGCATTTCAATGATTGGCTGGGTATCTGCACCGTCGGCGATTTCTCCGGACATCGGGGTTGGACTCCTTCCGTACCCACCGACAGACAGATCGCCACGATCGTTTCCCTGTGCGAAAGGCTGATGTCCAAGTATCACATCTCGCCAGAAAACGTGCGGCGGCACTGCGATGTGAACGATACCGTATGCCCCGGTGACCGTTTTCCCTACATGCGCATTCTGACGCAGCTGCGTGCCTACGCTGTCACGCACCCGGAGACCAGAGCTAAAGCGTCTGTGCCTGCCGCATCGCTGCTCCACAATCGTTAGTCTAAATTCCTACAGTCCGCGTCGATCGTCAGATCGGCATGAATAACCCTTTCGTCAGTGCTCTGGTGTGAGAACAAATCCGAAAATTTCGAGGTGAAAGTATGTCCAGTCTTTTCATGCGCCGTCCCAATCTGGACGACCTGCCAGCTCCGCCTGCCTTGCCAGATGGCTACGTCCTGCGCGCGTACGAGCCGGGCGATCTCGAGGGACTTGCAGCGCTCCTGCGCGCCGCTTTCAATGATACGGAGTGGACGGCAGCAAAGGTCCATAGCGACCTGCTCGATCCCCCGGATGTGACAAAAACCTACGTCATTGCCGCTGGCAGCCAGATCGCAGCAACGGCGTCGGTTCGGGTGCTCCCGGAAGCATATCCGGGTTCCGGCTATGTCCACTGGGTCGCGGCCGATCCGACACTGAGTGGCAAACAGTTGGGTTACGCGGTCACGCTGGCAACGCTCTACGAGTTTGCTTCAATGGGATTGAAGGATGCAGTGCTCGAGACCGATGATCACCGACTTCCGGCGATCGCGACCTACCGGAAACTCGGATTCGTCCCGGAGGAGCGTCATGCCACACACGGCGAACGCTGGGTCGCCGTCCTCGCCAACTTGATGCACGCCGCGAATTTTTGAACCCAAACTCGCCGCATAGAAAAATTGGACACACAGGTGAGGACGAAGAAAATGAGGACGAAATAATGATCAGTCGAAAAATGAACAAGTCGAGAAATCGGACGATGCGACGCTTGCTACTCGCTGCAATGTTGATGGGCGTGGGTGCGATCTGCAGTGCGCGACCGGGTTCTGCTGACGAAACAAAGCGGGTTGTTGGCACTCAGCCGGTGCAGATGGGCGACAACGCGCAAGGCATGATTCGCGATGGCAAGCCGATCACAAAGGGCTGGAAATCGCTCTTCGACGGCAAATCGCTCAGAGGCTGGCGGGGCGAGAAGGGCTACTGGCAGGTCAAAGACGGCGCGATCGTCGGCACACAGCCAGGGCATCCGCATCACCATTATATGTTTTCAGAGAAAGATTACAGCGACTTCGAGTTACATATCGACTTCAAAATGACGGGCTACAACAGCGGTGTCTGCGCGCGTATTCAGCCGAAGACGTATGATGATGTTCCCGGCTATCAGGTCGATATGGGAGATGGATACTGGGGCTGCCTCTGGGACGAGCACCATCGCCAGATTAAGATTTTCGATTTTCCTGCGGAGCAGGCTGACAAAATCCTGCATCGGGACGATTGGAACCATTATTATGTGCGGATGGTTGGACCGCACATTGTGATCTTTCTAAATGGCGTCAAAACAGCCGAAGGCGATGATCCGGGTGGGTTCCCCTCTGGACCGCTCGGTTTCCAACTCTGCCA
This sequence comes from Chthonomonadales bacterium, assembly GCA_038216735.1. Lineage (GTDB taxonomy): Bacteria > Armatimonadota > Chthonomonadetes > Chthonomonadales > Chthonomonadaceae > JBBQPY01. The sequence goes on along the minus strand of JBBQPY010000043.1, from coordinate 238 downwards.
CGGAGGCGAAACGGTCGCCTCATTCAAGAATATCTACATCAAACCGCTCAAACCTGCGACGAAGGGTACTGCGCCTGCTATCCCCGCTGTTGTCGTGCCCTAGTATTACAACGACGGGTCAGGAGGTGAACCTTTTAGCAAGCGAGCTTGCCGTCGTTTGATGTGCGAACGCTTGGCACGTTCGTTGCGCTCTTGCGTTCCTTGCAGCCACCGCAAGAGATCATCGGGCGTGAGACGC
>JBBQPY010000042.1:0-32341 GCA_038216735.1 Chthonomonadales bacterium | reverse complement strand
CGATCGCGCGGTCGAGCTGATAATTCCGCCTTTCGCAGAAATGTTCGCGCTTCCCGCCGCACTCGGACTTGTCTGCATAGGGGTCGGCCTTTTCGGGCACAGCAGAATCGGCTGGGCGCTGGCGGCGGCGTGGGCGGGCGTACTGTTGCTGCAGGCGGGCTATTTGCTGCTGGGAATGTGGATCGCGCGGATTCCCGCTACCGTGGCGCTCTCGTTATTTTATGCGCCTTTTTATATCGTCTGGAAGTTCGGCGTCTATGCTGTGATGGCGGTAGGGCGATCGGCGGGCGGCTGGAAGCGAACCGAGCGCCATGAGCTATAAATTTCGCACCACAGCTTCCCATTTAGCTGCTGTGTTCCCGTTATGCTGCGCATATGGATCTCTCGACGGCGCCCCGAGCTTCGGATCGGAACCACGATGCGCCAAACCGTAGCGATACTCGGCATCCCGGTCGACAGCCTCGATACGGCTGGTGTACTGCTGCGTATCGAGCAATTCATTCAGGAACGCCGGTTTCATCAGGTCGCCACCGCCAACGTTGACTTTCTGATCAACGCAATGGAAGACCCGATTCTGCGCGACATTCTTCGCCGCTGCGATCTTGTAACGCCGGACGGCATGCCACTCGTCTGGGCATCTCGGCGTCTCGGTGCTCCGCTTCCGGAGCGCGTGACCGGCGCGGACATCGTGCCCGCACTCGCCGGGCTGGCCGCGCAGCGTGGCTACCGTATCTATATGCTCGGCGCGCGCCCTGAAGTTGCGCAGCGTGCAAAGCAGAAGTTGATCGAAACCTACCCGGCGCTCGAGATCGTCGGCTGCGTCTCGCCGGAAGTCGCGCCGCTTGATCGAATGGATGACGTTTCGCTGCTGCAGGGGATTATCGAAGCGCGCCCGGACATACTGCTGGTGGCTTTCGGCAACCCCAAACAGGAGAAATGGATCGATAAGAACCGCGCCGCGCTTGCGCAGGTTCCCCTCTGCCTCGGCGTCGGGGGTACCTTCGATTTCATCGCTGGCTCGACAACACGCGCGCCCATCTGGATGCAGCGTACCGGTCTGGAGTGGCTCTATCGCTTTTCGCGCGAACCGGGTCGGCTGTGGCGGCGCTACACGCGCGACATCGTGCATTTCGGCAGGTTTGTCGCGCGTCAACTATGGGCGATGCGCGGCAGCCAGCGACTGCAATGCGCCTTCACTTCACGGCTCGAGCAGAATGCCACTGTAATGACCCTGCAGGGCGGGCTGCGGTTCGGGAGCTTAGAAGAGTTTCAGCGCGCCGCTAATGCTGCAATCGATCTTCCTTCGCATCTGGCGCTGGAAATGCAGGACCTTACCGAGCTCGATGGAGCAGGTCTCGGTACGCTGATCAATCTGGCTAAACGAGCTGCATACCAGAAGAGGCGAGTACGCATCGTCGGGCTCGCTCCCCGGCTGAAAGCTATTTTCCACATCACACACGCCGACGAAGCGATCGAGCAGTACGCAACCATCCAGCAGGCGCTCGACGCAGCTGCGAGCAGCGCAAACGAACCTTGTGCGCTATCTCCGGCAGAATTATCCGTACCGGTTTCGCAGTACGATACAGTAAAAGAAGTTTGAAAGACAGTCAGGATATGAGAACAGAGCGCGAACCGGCGCATGCCAGGGGGCGGGGAATCCAGAGCAGAAATCTTCGCGAGATCGTCTATACCGATACGCGCAACCTGAATTTTAGACTGCGGCTGATCAATGCGATCCTATTTTTCTGCCCGCATCTTTGCTTTTCCCGCCTTCGTACGAGCCTGTATCGGCTATGGGGTATGCAGATTGGGAAAGGAACACTGATCGCTGGCACGCTGACGCTGACGGGAGAGCAGGACCTCAAAGGGCGGGTACTGATCGGCAGAAACAGCTTCCTCAACGCGCCGCTGCACATCGACCTGAGCGACAGCGTTTCGATCGGCAACAATGTTTTCGTGGGGCACCATGTCGTGATGATCACGTCGGATCATCGGATCGGGAACTCGGATCGCCGCTGCGGCGCATTCATCGGAAAGCCGATCGTGATTGAAGATGGCTGCTGGATTTGCGCGTGCGTGACGATCACGCCCGGTGTCACGATCGGTAAGGGCAGCGTTGTCGCCGCCGGATCAGTAGTCACCAAAGATGTGCCGCCTGATACGCTCGTCGGGGGCGTTCCGGCAAAGCCTATTCGGACTCTGCCGCCATAAACCGTAACTATTGCCTGCCCTCTTCTTGACCCGGGCAACAACCCACGGTCGAAGAAGCAGGTAAAATTAAGAGCATGAATGGCAATGGGAGAGCGGTTTTGCGTTCCGTGCTGACAATCGGTTGTGCGCTGCTCTGCCTTGTTGCGTATGCGATGCTTTCCGGTCGGCACGCCGCGCTGGCTGGAAGAAGCCCGAATATCGTGCTTACCGTCGACTGCACACGCATGCTCGGCAGTATCAGCCCGGATATTTACGGACTGGCACAGCCGACTCAGGAGCATTTCAAGCAGCTTCGACCGTCGCTCGTGCGCTGGGGCGGCAATCCGGCGACTCGTTATAACTGGGAGCGCGGTAACTGCTGGAATTCCGCCCGTGACTGGCGTTTCCAGAACGGCAACTATAATAACACTGCGCCGGAATACCGACTGCCCTCCGGAGCGGCGGATATCACAATTGCCGCCAACACAAAACAGGGCGCAAGTACGCTGCTGACGATCCCAACCATGGGCTGGGTCGCGGCAAACGATGATCCGAAATGCCGATCGCTGAACGTTCCCTCCCGGAGCGGCCCGCCAGACCCGACCGGTTCAGAGCGTATTGCAGGGTATGATCCGGCAGCGAATCGCCAGCGAGTTTCGATGCGCTCCCTTCCTCGCAAGGGTAGTCGATTTTCGGAAACGCCCGATGTAACGGACGGCGCTGTCTATCAGGATGAGTGGGTTGCGCACCTCGTGGCAAAGTTCGGCAAAGCGAACTCAGGCGGCGTACGCGGGTACGCAATGGACAACGAGCCGGACTTGTGGGACTCGACCCACACGGATATGCACCCGGTTCGCGCAGACTATCAAGAGGTGCTCGATCGCTTCCTGGCGTACGCCGATGCCGTCAAAGATGTCGACCCGACCGCGCAGGTGACTGGCCCGGTGTCCTGGGGCTGGTCGGGCTACTTCTTTTCTTCACGGGACAGGGAAGCGGATAACTTTCGGACACATGCAGATCGGCAGGCGCACGGCGGCATCGCGTTTCTGCCCTGGTTTCTCCGTGAGGTGGCACGCCATGACAGACGTACCGGTCGGCGAACGCTGGATATGCTCGATGTTCACTACTATCCGCAGGGGGATGGTATTTATGCAGGACGAACCGACACGCTCACAAACGCGAAACGGCTTCGCGGCACACGTTCTTTATGGGATGCCGACTATATCGATGAGTCGTGGGTCGACGCGCCCGTTCAGCTTCTGCCCCGACTCCGACGCTGGGTAGATGAATACTATCCAGGCACGAAAATCGGTCTGACCGAATGGAGTTGGGGAGCGGATCAAACCCTCAACGGCGGGCTGGCAATTGCGGAGGTGCTGGGGATACTGGGGCGTGCGGGGATCGATGCCGCCGCGTACTGGGGCGGTCCGGCCGCCGGTAAGCCCGGGTTCTTTGCCTACAAAATGTATCGCAACGCGGATGGTAGACAGCACGGATTCGGGGACAAGGCGCTCGCAGCGCACTCGAATGACTCCGATCGAGTCTCCTGCTTTGCAGCAATCGACAGCGGGGATGGCGCCGTTACCGTAATGGCAATCAATAAGACCGGGAGCGCGATAAATGCTCGATTGAACTTGTCCGGCAGACTGGTCGGGATAGCGGCAGGATATCGTTACGATGGAGCCGACCTGAGGACGATAGCAGTCCTCCCCGATATAGAACTCCGTGGCGGAGCCTGCTCGTTGAACCTGCCGGGCAATTCGATCACACTGCTGCGGTGCCGCTGAACTTCTCTTATGACCCTCCGGCTTTCGGCGAAGGGGAAGATTGTTCTCAAGAAGATAGTCACTGTCATGTTTAGATTCGAGGCAGCCCATGCACTTTGAATTTCAGATGCTTTTTATACTGGTGTTCATCGGTATCTTCGTCCGGAAATTGGACTGGCGCCGATGGTTTGGCGTCGGGCTCTTCCTTGTCGCCTGGATGACCTATAACATTATGAAGCACTGACGGGTTCGCGTTCGTTGAGTTTGAATTCGCGTCAGCGAATATCAGCGCAATCCTTTCAATTCTTATAACTATTCATCACGACTCAGTTCCCTCTTTCGTAAGGAGGTCGAACTACATACTCGTCATATTTTGCATGTTGGGCGATCCGATGGATGAACAGTTACCAGTTCTTATGAAAATCATCCGACAAGTCATTTTGAGGAAACGTGCCTGATGCCGATACGTACGCTGTTTATGCAGTCGCAGGCTTTCTTCGGTGCGGACACCGAGCTGCAGGTCCAGTTGATGCGCTATCTCGATCGCCGAGAGGTCGACGTGTTTGTGGCATGTACCGGCCAGCGCAAAGCCGATCAAATCGCCAATATTGATCGCGTCCGGGAAATTACAGACATTCAGATACGCGAGACGAACTTCGGTCCCTCGCTGACCTGGTCGGCTCCACTTACGAAAACGGGCAAACTCAAACTCGGCGCACAGGTCGGACGAATGCTCTTCGGTCTGGCTGCCTACATCCGCCGCAACCGAATTCAGATTATACACGGCACCGAAAAGCCGCGCGACGCCTTTTACGGAGTGCTGTTGGGCAAAATGACCGGCGCCAGAAGCGTCGTTCATATGCATGTCAACTATGGTGATTGGCTGAATCGAAACGTCAAATGGGCATTGCGCAATTCCGACGCGATCATCGGCGTCTCCGGGTTCTCCGCACAAACGATCATCGACGCGGGCTACCCGGAAAAAAAAGTCTTCCCGGTGCTGAACGCGCTCGATCTGGCGAGTGCGCGCTGGAACCCCGGCGAAAAAGCAGATGCCGAAGCTGGCAAAGCAGCCGTGCGCGCCGAACTTGGCATACCCTCCGACGCGACTGTAATCGGGGTAATTGGACGCCTCTTTGTCTATAAAGGGCATATCGATCTGTTCAATGCTGTGGGGATGATCGTCCGAGACTATCCCTCTCTGCGCGTCGTCGTAGTCGGTGTCGACGACAATAATGCGCACCCCGGCGGCGGAAGTTTTCGGGCTGAACTCCAGGAACTGGCGCACAAACTGGGAATCACGAAGAACATAATTTTTACCGGGTTTCGCGCCGATATTCCACAGTTGATGAACAGTTTCGACATCTATGCCATGCCTTCGATCGAGGAGCCTTTCGGAATGGTCTTCGTCGAGGCGATGGCAATGCGCAAACCGGTCGTCGCCTGGGCGGAAGGCGGTCCCTTAGAAATCGTCGTGCCCTGTGAAACGGGACTGCTTGCGGGCGGGCGCAATGTGCGTGTCCTTGCCGATGCGCTCGCATCGCTGGTGCGCGATCCGAAACTGCGCGAGCAGTATGGCGAAGCCGGACGGCGGCGTGTCGAAACCCATTTTCCTTCATCGCGAATGTGTGCGGATGTGACCGCTGTATATCGCGCGATTCTAGGCAGGCCGCTTCAATCGAAAGAAGCTCCGACGATCTTGGATGAAAAGCACCCGGGCAGCGGAAAGAACGCCGATGACGGAGCTACGGGCGCCACAGCCGCTTTACCCCATATCCCATCGACTAAGTTAGTGACCGAGACGGATCGAAGTAGAAACCAATGATCGAGACCTACACGGCATCTGTAGAACAGCTGCAACAAAAGCAGCGTATGCAACGCGCGACCCTCCTCTGGATTGCGGGCACGATTTCGCTCGTCATCGGGGCAATAATGGCGGCGATCCCGCTGATCAGCGCAAAAGCGACCCCAATTTCGATTCTGCTTTCGGGCATCGTCCTGTGCATCCTGTTGTGTATTCCGATGATTATCTGGAGCCTGCCGCGCGCAGGTCTGATGATGCTGCTCGCTGGAGGTCTGCTATTTCCAGGCGCGGCTGGCGAAGGCCTATACAACCTGATTCCGACGCTTCGCGTTCCCTTCTGGATCAATATCAGCACCATCGGGCAATCCTTCGGCACCAACGGGCTCAATCCTCTCGTGTTCAGTCCTGCCGAGGTGATAATGTTGCTTACTGCCCTCGCCTGGGTGATACGCGGCGTCTCGACACGTAGCTTTTCTCTCAAGCGTGGGGTGTTTTTTCCGGCGATCGCTGCCTATATGCTCTGCGTAGTGTACGGTTTCATTCATGGCATCAGCGCGGGCGGCGACAGGACGATGGCACTCTACGAAGTGCGCGCGCACGCTCACTTTTTGCTCGTCTACCTGCTGGCAGCCAATCTGATCACCGATCGAAAACATACCACGCAGATGCTCTGGTTGATCGTCGGCTGTCTGGGTCTTCAGGGCGCAATGGGGATGATCGGCTTCCTGATGCATCCGGTCGTTTCGGAGCAAGGAATTCTAAGCCACGACGACAGCCTCTCACTCAATCTGATCATTTTTATCTGGATTCTACTGGCGATGACACGTGAAAACAAGGTTCTTCGTCGCGTAGCGTTCTGGCTGTTGCCGCCGGTATTTGTTGCGGTAATCGAAAATCAGCGCCGTGCCGGTATCGCCGCTTTCATCATTGCGTTCATCCCCTTCTGCCCGATCGTCTGGACGATTTTCCCACATCGACGCATCGCGCTCAGAGGGTTCTTCGTCGGATTCGCTCTATTCAGCGCCGTCTACTTTCCTATCGCATGGAATTCCGACGGGGCGTGGGCGCTGCCAGCGCGCTCGATTCGCTCTCAGTCCAGCCCATCTGAACGTGATGCCAGTTCCGATATGTACCGCGAAATGGAAACGTTCGACCTCAAATTTACGCGCGACCAATCGCCGATCTTCGGCTATGGATATGGCAGACAGTTTTTGCAGCCGATGCCTCTGATCGCACTTACGACGGAATTTCTGAAATACCTACCTCACAATAGTGTCATGTGGATATGGATGCGCGTCGGGCATGTCGGCTTCTTTTTCTTTCTAATGATGTATGCAACGATTCTGATACGCGGCGTGCATATCCTGATCGATGTCAATGACGTCCAGTTGAAAATCGCCGGGCTGCTCGGCATACTCTACCTGCTGATGCTGTTCGCTTTCGGTAAGTTTGACCTACAGTTCGTCAACTCGCGACAGATGGCTGTGACCGCGCTGTTGGTCGGTGTGCTGGCGGTGCTGCAAGATATCGATCGGAAGTATCGCCTCGAATCGGGGGAGAAAAACCCGGATGACAGCGCGGTCACGACGAATGAGGCGACTTCGGTCGGCACCGTCCTCGATTTTTAAGCTCGATTCACAAACGGAAATCGTAACTTTTCACAGAGCAGGTTGAACCGACGTGCTTCGGTGCCCTACCCTCATCTCAACTTTCGCTTTCACGCAGGGCGATAGACGGTGGTGACTGTTTCTCGGAATTACAATAAATGGCATTCGAGCTGAGCGTTATAATACCGACCTACAACCGTCGAGACAGCCTACTGCGAACGATTGAGGCGCTCGCCCATCAGTCACTCTCGAACGATACATTCGAAGTGATTGTCGTTTCCGATGGCGCGACCGATGGCACCGCAGAAGCAGTGCGCGCGCGCGAAACGCCTTATGCGCTCAGGTTCGTCGAACAGACAAACTCAGGCCCTTCGGCAGCACGTAATCATGGAGCGCGACTGGCAAGCGCACCGCTGCTCGTTTATGTCGATGACGATATCGAACCGTGCGAGGAATTCCTGGCAGCGCATTCTGCTGCCCACACAGGCGACGAAATGCTTGTGCTGATCGGTCCACAGTCCGGTCCGACAAATGAGCCGACTGTGCCCTGGATCGAGTGGGAACATCGGATGCTGCAGAAACAGTATTCGCATTTCATCGACGGTTCCTGGGGAACCGGTCCGCACAATCTCTATAGCGGCAACTTCTCGGTACGGCGAGAACATCTGCTCGGTGTCGGCGGGTTCAACGAGGAGTTCACGCGACAGGAGGATGTGGAACTGGGCTATCGCCTTGAAAAGCGTGGTCTGCATTTTCGTTTCGAAGCGCGGGCCGGGGCAGTTCACCGCCCGACTCGTACGTTTGCCTCGTGGTATAAGACGCCATTCGAATACGGAAAACGCGATATACAGATGGCTCGAGCGATCAGCGCGAGTCGCGTCATCGGAATGGCTCAGATGGGTCTGGCGCACCGCGCTCGCTCGGTGCAGATCGTCGCGCGATACAGCATTGGCGTCCCAGTCGTCGAATCGACTGTGATGGCGGTCGGGCGGGCAGTCGTGCAGCATGGCAGCCGGAAGCAGGCTTTGCAGGCGTGCAGTCTACTGTTCAATCTGCGCTATTTACAGGGAATGTGCCGTGAACTAGGCGGACGCCGGAAGCTGTGGGAGACGATCTCACGGTAAGAACGCCGGCTCGGCGCGCATTTTCCTCACTCGAAGGAAGTGCTTATTTCGCCGTTGGGAATCTCTCAAAATCGACCGGGATTTGCCCGGATTGCACAGCGAAAGCGTAGGATAGCCCCTACTCTTTCGAACGAACCGAAACCATGAACGCTGAGGCGTAGCAGAGCACAATGTATAATTTCGGCTTCTCAATGGAGCAGACGCTCGGACATATCACGCACCATAAAAATTTGGCGCACTGGGTAGCTGAAGACACCGAAATATGTCCCAAATGGATGCCAATTGCTACCGAGGGTACTGATATCTGGGAGCGTGTGCCCGTCGTCACAAAAATATGGGCGCTCAAAGCCAGTCTGCGAACGAGGGATGCTATACGCTCCGCGATGAAGCAAACCGCGCTCGATGCCGTTTTCATACATACGCAGTCACTCGCGCTGTTTTCAGCGCCGCTAATGGGACGAGTGCCCGTCATCATCTCGCTGGATGCGACGCCGTTCAATTATGATGGCGTTGCCGCCGCGTATGGTGACCGAGCGGGTAACGTCTCGTGGCAGGAACACCGTAAGTATCTATGGTACTGCAAGGCGTTCGCCTCGTGCACTGCGCTGGTGACCTGGTGTCAATGGGCAAAGGACTCGCTCGTCGAGGACTATCATGTTCCGGCGGACAAAGTGACCGTGATCCCACCCGGCGTCGACCTCGACGTGTGGAATTTCACGGAGCAGAAACAGGAAACGAATCGGCAGAAACGAAATGGCGCGCTCTCCTCACAGTCGCTCGATGAACTGCCGCGGTTGCTCTTCGTCGGCGGAGATTTCGCCCGCAAAGGTGGATATACACTTCTCGATGCCTATAAAAATGGGCTGCAGGGTAGATGTACACTCGATATTGTGACGAAAGAAGCGGGCGTCGAAGAGGCGGCCGCCGGAACCGAAGGCGTTCGTATTCATCGCGGTCTGACCGCTAACAGCGATGCGCTTCGCGCGCTCTACGCGAGCGCCGATCTGTTCGTTTTCCCGACGCTCGGGGACTGTCTTCCGATTGCAGTAATGGAGGCCATGGCGGCAGGGTTGCCGGTAATTGCGACCGATGTCGGGGCGCTCCGCGAAGAGGTCGAAAATGGAGTGAACGGCTTGACGGTGCCGCCCGGCGATGCCCCCGCAGTCACAGATGCGGTTCTCGCGCTGATTGCTGATACGAACCGTTTACAGGCGATGGGCAGCGCGAGCCGGCGACTCGCGGTCGAAAAATTCGACGCGAAGCGCAACTACAACAAAATTTTGACGCTGATGAAAGCCCATGCGAAGACGCCGGGCGGGGCGGGTGTGCGTCACCGGGCGGAGATTCGCTGATGGATACGGAATCTCACTTTCCGAACCGTCCTCGTGTGCTGATGCTGGTTCCCAGCGTCGCCAAGTACGAAGCGGTGACAGCTGTAGCAGCGGACGCGCATCCGACGATGGACTACTTTGCGCTCCAGAAAGCGCTTGGCGCCGATATAGTAGACTACGCCTCGCTCGATGCCGCAACAGATTCCCGGTTTATCCGGCTGGCACGCCGTGCCGGCAAAGACGCCGCGCTGGCCGCGCTGGGCTACACGAAGCGCGGCAGTTACGATGTGATATTCTCGAATGGAGAGAACGTGGGCATCCCGCTTGCGATGCTGCTGAAGAGGCACCGGTCGCGCCCGCTGCACGCACTGATCGGGCATCGCGTGTCGCCGCCGAAAAAGAAAGCTTTCTTCCGTGGGCTGCAAGGGCAGATGGATGCAGTTTTTCTGTATGCGACCCCGCAGTTCGAGTATGCGCGCGATGTGCTCCGTATGCCAGTATCGAAACTGCATCTGATTCCATTTCATGCGGATGCGGAATTCTATCGTCCGCTCCCACCTGCCGCAAACGCGCTGCCGCGGATGATCTGCAGCGCGGGGCTGGAGTGGCGAGACTATCCGACTTTGATCGAAGCGGTGCGCGGTCTCGATGTCGAAGTGCGCCTCGGAGCCGCCAGTCCCTGGAGCAAACACCGCAACGAAACTGAAAACCAGCAGCTGCCGCCAAATGTTCAGGCGCGACGCTACGAATACAATGAACTGCGCCAGCTTTATGCCGATGCGAAGTTCGTCGTCGTCCCGCTCTACGAAAACGATTTCCAGGCGGGCATTACGACTATTCTCGAAGGCATGGCAATGGGCAAAGCGATCGTTACGACACGCACGACTGGCCAGATCGATACGATTCGCGACGGTGAAAACGGATTGTATGTTGCGCCTGGCGATGTGGCAGGCTGGCGCGCAGCGATCGGGCAGCTGCTCGATAATCCGGACGAAGCAGAACGCCTCGGATATCAGGCGCGACGCGACATCGAGGCCGAACTATCGCTCGACCGCTGGGTCGAGCGCATTGCGGTCACAATTAAGACACTGTTTACCGAACGGCAAAGACTGCAGTCCTGATTTCATAGTTTGTAACTATTCACCCTAGTCCCTCTCCCGAAGCTTCGGGGCGAGGGAGAGTGAATGCAGATAATCTGCCTGTAGGAGCGACACTGAAGGCTGGGTGAACAGTTGTCATAGTTTTTTGCGGCGTCACATCACAGAAAACTCAGCGAAAATGGCGCGGCATGTCAGCTAAACAACGAATAGCTGAACAATAATAGCTGAATTAAGAGTAGCTGGAACAAGGAGTATCTTCCAATGCGATTCGTAAAAGTCCTGATTCCATTCCTGTTGGTCGTATCGGTATTCGCGAATATATTCATGTATCTTAAATGGCGTAAAAACCGTCCGATCATGACGATCAATGGCGCGGCCATATCGCAAAAAGAGGTAGATGATTATCTCTATAATGCGAACGGACCGATCGTAAAAGCGATTATCGCGAAGAGGGTGCTTATCGATCAGGCTGCAAAGAAGCAGAACGTCGTTCCGACACAAGCAGAGGTCGACGAGGTGTTCAACAATCAGAAGGAAGCCAACTGGCAGTTCGCGCGAAAGATGGCTGTGAACCCCTGGAATGAAACGGATGCCAAAAATACAATTCGTGAATCGCTGGAAATGAACCGGCTTCGGGCACTCGGGATCAAGGTGACCGATGACGAGATCAAAGCAGACTACGCAGCTCAACCCAGCGCCTACGATACGCCAAACAAGGCGCATTGCTATCTCGCGCTTGTTCTGGACAGCGCCAAACTAGACGATGTCAAGCAGCTTATGGATCAAAACATCGACCCCAATGTGATTATGCGCAATAATCCCTCTGCAGTTCGGTTTATCGGCGACAATAATAAATACACCTATATGCAGCGGTTCGGTAGTACGGACTACAACGATGTTTTTACAATGAAGCCGGGTGAGGTGAAGGTCGTAACGCCGGATGACGCAATGAAGCAGCAGGGCGTACAGGCAGTGATCGTTCGATTGATAGATACTGTCCCCGGTCATAAGGCGGACATCGACGATGCAAAAACAAAAGCGAAAATCAGTCTTAATGTGGCTGCTAAACGCATGAAGCCGGAGCAGGAATTCCTGTCCGATCTCTGGCGGGATAAAGTTATGAAAACAGAAAATCCGGAAGATGAGCGGTATATAGAGCAGATACTCCTCCCGGATCATGCGCGTGCAGCCGTAAGCGCGGGCAATTAGGCGCTTTACGGGCAGTTCGACCGGCAGATGCTCCTTTCGCACGGTAAAATGCAGTCTGCGAACAGGAATCAAATAAGAGAAACCAAACAGAGCGCATTCGCATCGGCGTGTAGTACGCGACTCTTACCTATGACTCGGAAGCGAGTTTGCTGGCTGCAACTCACCATCATGTGCCCCGGCATACGAGCTGAGGGATCGGAACCACCGACTTAGGCAACGGACTGAAAAAATGGACAATACGATCAGCAGTATACGGGCAGCACGCACTACCAGCCCGCTTCTGTATAGTGTGCCCTTTCTGCTCGCGCTGGGACTTGTCTATGCGCTCTATCACCTGAGTTTCGTCTGGTGGTGGCACGAATGGATGGCGCCCGGCAGTTTCTATGCGCATGCCATTTTCGTCCCGGTATTCGTAGCTGTGATGCTGTGGCGGAACCGCACGGGCTTCGCAGAGGCGTCATGGCGACCGGCATGGAGCGGGCTTGCGATACTGGTTCCAACGCTGATACTCTCTCTGCTCGCCCAGCGAGGTGAGATCGCGGCGGTACAATCGCTTACCTTCATTGGAATCCTATTCGGCTCCACACTGCTGCTGTTGGGGGTGCCGAAAACAAAAATTCTGATTTTCCCACTGCTGTTCATCGTGATGATGATGCCGCTCGTGCCCGATCAGCTGATCAATGGGATCGCCTTCCCGATACAGCTTGCTTCGGCAAAGATGGCTACGGCGATGCTCAATATTCTGCAGCTGCCTTCCACACAGGAAGGTACCATGATTCAGATGGAGCACTACCGCATGGCGGTCGAACTCCCCTGCAGCGGGTTCAAAACACTACTTTCTCTGCTCACCTTTTCGGCAGCTTTTGCCTATCTCGTCGAGGCTCCACACTGGAAACGCTGGACGCTCTTCCTGACTACGGCGCCGCTGAGCCTGGTGATCAATGCGCTGCGAATCGCCTTTATTGGCATCGTTGGTGAACTGATCGGCAGAGATACTGCTGCAGTTTTCCACGACTACAGCGGCTTCATCGTGTTGATTATGGCATTCACCTTCCTGTTCAATTTTGCGCGGGTACTGCGCTGCAGACGGTTCCTCGGGCTTCCTCTCAACGAGGCAGAGGACAAAAAAGACAGAGCGAAAGCGGAAGCAAAAATCGATAACGGGCCTGCGTGGTGGCAGGAAATGCTTCAGTGGCGCCCGACCATCGCTCAATGGCAGAAAGCGATGCCCTACATCCTGGCGCTCGATTTAACGCTCGGGGGAGCAGTTGCAGTTCGCGCGATGACGACGAGGAAACTCATCCCGGATCTGCCGATCGCGACCTATCAGGTACCGCAAGAGTTCGTATCCGACGGTGTTACCTTCAAAGCGAAAGCCAGCGTCGATCAGGATAAGCTTCCGAAAGATGTGCAGGAAAATCTTAATCCGATTCGTATCATCAATCGGGACTACATCGGCAGCGATGGTTCGCGTATCGGGTTATTCATCACTGCTGGCAGTGGGCGCAAGGTCTTTCATGATCCGCATACCTGCTCACTCGGCAGCAATGCCACACTGCGCGATGTGGGCACAATCGATGTCCCGACATCACATGGCACGGTGCGTGTCCTCGAAACTCGATTCAAAACCAATGGGATGCCTGCCGAGTACGAGCTGATGTTCTGTTATGTTGTCGAAAGCGATGTGGTGCAGCGAACTGAAACGGTCCGCAATCGCATCATGTCACAGATGATCTTCGGCGATTCGGGTAAACCGTCTTATTTCTTCCGGGTTACACACACCGATCCCGGCACCGATGAAACGCACAAAAAACAGATGACGCGATTTATCGCAGGTATCTGGGATAAAATCGGACCGATTTTGACAGGTAAAGTGAAGGGCTTGCCCGACGCGCCGCCAACGCCAGTCAAGGAAACAACGGATTCTCACTAACAAATGGCAAACGACAGAATACCGCGGATTCCGGATTTTATTTTTCGGAAGCCGCGGTATTCTGCCTGATACGACCAACCAGAGTCAGGCAGGAAGCGTTTCGCAGAGCAGGCAAATATGCAATTCGCGCTACAATTGATGATGGGAATCGGATTGGCAGCTTGCGCCGGATTACGGGCATGGCTGCCGCTGCTGTGCGTTGGGTTGCTCGCCCGCATGGGGCACCTGCCGCTCAATCCTTCCTACGGTTTTCTGGTACGAACCGATGTGCTGACCGTTCTGGGCGTTGCCGCATTACTCGAACTGCTCGGCGATAAGATCGTGGGTGTCGATCATCTGCTTGACGCTTTCAGTACGATTGCTCGCCCCGTCGCCGGAACACTGCTCGCAGCGTCCGTTTCTACACACTCTGATCCGGCAATAACAACGCTGCTCGGTTTGATACTCGGCGGCGGAACGGCGCTGACGATCCATACCGGCAAGGCGGCGATTCGGGCGCAGTCAACCGTACTCGTGCCGCTGCATGGCGGAGTCGGGAACGCAGCCCTTTCGTTCGGCGAAGACGCTGTTTCGCTGGGCGGAATCGGTATCGCGATCTGGCTGCCGATCCTTGCCTTCGTGCTGACGGTGATCGCGCTCGGTCTCTGCGTCTGGCTAATACGCGCCGCGATCCGACACGGGAGCAAACTCTTCGCCCGCAGATCAAAGCCGTCGAATAGCCCACTTGCCTGATCAAAACATTACCGCTTCAGTTTTTCATTGGTCCTTACGACAGACTCTGGCACTCGATTGACAACAGACCTAAGTCCTGCGTTTATAACACAGGGTCGAAACCCTGGTCTGGAACTGCAGAACTCGACTCCATGGGTTGACCTCACCCGCACTTCTCTCCGTCCGTGCCTCACCAAAAGATGGGGAGAATGTGCCAAGGATTTACCATTGCTGTCACCCGTCCCTAACGAGCTTGCGAGCGGTGAGGCAATGGAAGATGTTGCCTCTGCTCCCCGACTGAAGAATACCCGGACATGAGCGCGGAGTGCAATCGCATCAACTCTCCTCTTCCCGAAGCTTCGGCAACGGGGATTTTGAGAAGAGCTGCGTAAGCGGGATTTAAACCTTAAAGCGAACATGCAGGATATCGCCGTCTTTGACCTGGTACTCCTTACCTTCGAGACGCATCTTGCCAGCGGCGCGTGCCTCGTCCCAGCAGCCGCCCACCGAACGGAAGTCCTCAAATGCCATCACTTCGGCGCGGATGAAACCGCGCGCCAGGTCGCTGTGAATTTTCTCAGCCGCACCGACTGCGTTCGTTCCTCGAGTAATCGTCCACGCTCGGACCTCATCTTCGCCGACGGTGAAGAAACTCATCAAGCCGAGCGCAGCATAGGCTGCACGGATCAAACGGTCACGAGCCGCTTCAGATATCCCCATCGCCTCCAGAAATTCGCGCTCCTCATCCGGCTCCATCTGTGAGACTTCCATTTCGATCTTCGCGCACAGCGTGATTAGAGGCAGCGACTGCGCCGCCGCATACTCCGCAAGAGGATTTAGAGAAGCTGGAATATCCGCGCCGACCTCATCCTCGCCGACGTTCGCAACCATGATCAGCGATTTGCCCGAAACGAAAGCATAGGCGCGGATCGTTCGCTTTTCGTCCTCAGACAGGTCCAGTGTGCGCACCGGAGCCAGGTTTTCAAGATGCGCTTTTATTTTGTCGAGCACCTGATGTTCGGCCGCCTCAGCAGTCGTTTGCCGCTTCTGAAGGCGTGCTTTTTCCAGCTTTTCAAGCCGTGATTCGACGACGGTCAGGTCAGCGAGCAGCAGCTCTTCAAGAATCTTCTCGGCTTCGCGCAGTGGATTGACGCCATCGGGAGGAAGTGTCACGGCAGGGTCATCGAAAGCGCGGATCACGAGCAGCAGTGCATCTGTGTTCCGAACATTCACGAAAAAATCAGCCCCGAACTTATCGCCCTGCCCCTGCCGTTCGCCGCGTTCGATACGCGCGCCGCCTTCGGTGAACTCGATTACGGCAGGCGACACTTTTTTCGGCTTGCAGTTCTCGACCGCATACTCGAAACGTGGGTCCGGAACGGATATCACGCCCAGATTTATCTCGCCTCCGCCGAATTTGTTGAGTTCGACCTGATTTCGTGTCAATGCATTATATAGACTGGTCTTGCCCGATTGCGGCAGACCGATGATTCCCACTTTCATAACGGAACTCGTTTCCTCTCAGAGCACATTTCAAAGCGGCTGAAGTGCGAGCAGGCCATGCTGCGCCTACCTTGCTTCGAAATAAACTATTGAATCAAAATAGGGGCGCGAACTATTTTCGCGCCCCTATATGATAGCACGGACGTGCCTGGAAACGGCGCGTTTTGATTTTGCCGCTCAACCGACAACGGCGAAATGATACTGGCCCGAAGCGACTTCGTACACTACGGAGTCTGCTTCGCGACGCAAAACGGTCACACCAACCGACTGCTCCACTGGCTTGCCGCCTTCGGTGATGACTGCGAAGGAGCCAGCGGGTATGGTGACAGTCGCACCTGTATTCGGAGGAACGACGATAGTCCATTCGAAACCGGAGCCCCCCTGCCCTGCTTTGGAAGGCTTGATATGCCAATCGCTGACGATCTCACCATAGACGGATTTCAAGGTAGCTTTTGCCGAGGTTAGCCCGCCGCCCGGTAACGGATGCAGCAGGATATGCTGATAGCCGGGGTGCGCAGGATCTAGGTCGATGCCTGCGACTCGGGCATAAAGCCATGCCCCGATTGCGCCGTATGCGTAGTGATTGAATGAGTTCATGCCCGGGTCCTGAAAGCCCTTGTCGTGCGTCCAGCCGTCCCACCGCTCCCAGATCGTCGTCGCGCCCTGCGTCACCGAATAGAGCCAGGAGGGCCAGCCCTTCTGGTGCAGCAGATCGTAGGCGACATCGAGATGCCCGTTCTGCGTGAGAACTTCAGCGAGATAAGGCGAGCCGACGAAGCCCGTCGAGAGGTGATTGCCGCGCGATCTAATGTTTTTGACGAGCGCACCGGCGACGACGGGACGAAGCGCTTCGGGCAGCAGATCGAAATGCAGCGCGAGCACATAGGCAGTCTGCGTCTGTCCGGCGATCAGACCATCGTCGGTCACGAAACGTCGATTGAACGCCGCTTTGACATCCTCGAAAAGCGAATCATACTGCGCAGCGTCCTCGACTTTGCCCAGCACTCCAGCAATTTTCGACATCAGTGAAGCGCAATGCGCAAAGAACGCGGTTCCAATCAGATCGGAAGGAGTTTCAGCGTTGATTGAGAGCCAGTCTCCGAAGCCGCCACCGACCTTGCCGTCCGGGTGACACCGAATGGAATCGACGCTGGAGCTTTTCAGATACTCGATGAACCGCGCCATGTTCGAGTAGTGCTCTGCAAGCAGGCGCGTGTCACCGTAGCAAAGATAAATTGTCCAGGGGCAAATCACGCCCGCATCCGCCCACGCCGGGCCGCCATCGTTGCCGACGACGCTCGTGTTCGGCGCGACGGGCGGATATTCGCCGCGTTCCGTCTGCGCGTCGTCGAGGTCGTTGAGCCACTTCGTGAAGAAACCGGCGACGTCCATATTGAAGGCGGCGGTGCGAATGAAAACCTGCGCATCACCCGTCCATCCCAGACGTTCGTCGCGCTGTGGGCAGTCCGTCGGAATATCGACGAAGTTGCCTTTCTGTCCCCACTGAATGTTGTGCTGAAGCTGATTGAGCAGCGGCTCGGAGCATTCGAACGTACCTGTGGGCGGCGTATCGGAGTGGAGCACGATACCGGTCACGGTATCGCGGGTCGGTATTCCGGGGAATTCCGATAGCTCTACGTAGCGAAAACCGTGGAAAGTGAAGCGTGGTTCGTATATCTCTTCTTCGCCACCCTTGAGCGTATAGTAGTCGGTCTGACGAGCCGTACGCAGGTTTTCGGTGTAGATGCTGCCATCGGGCTTCAGCACCTCGGCGTGGCGAATTCGGATTGTTGCCCCAGCCGGCCCGGAAACTTTAAGGCGTATTCTGCCGACCATGTTCTGTCCGAGGTCGAAAATCCAGTCTGAAGCGGGCCACTTCTTGCGCTCGATCGGATCGGAAATCGGCTGCAACTCTTCAATACGCCGGACTGGCGGTCCGGGCGAAGCGATGAGCGGTATGCCCGGATCGTCGAAAATCTCGACTGGCAGCCATTTCGTGTCGTCATATCCGATTTTATCCCAGCCAGGAAGCTCGCGTCGGGCATCGTAACTCTCGCCCATCAGGAGGTCGGATTCGACGATTGGACCGAATGAGGTGCGCCACGTGCCGTCCGTCGGAATGATCAGCGGGTCGCCCCCGTCCGCGAAATGAACTATCAACTGTGCGAAGAGTTTGGGGCGATCGCCGTAGCGCTGGCGTCCGCGCCACTCGACATGACCACAGTACCAGCCATCGCCAAGGACCGTACCGAGCGCGTTTTCGCCGGTCGTCAGAAGTTCGGTGAGATCATAAACCTGATACTGAATGCGCTTGTTGTAATCTGTCCATCCTGGAGCGAGTACGTCCTGCCCGACCGTCTGCCCGTTGCAGTGAAATTCATAGAGACCGAGGGCAGTAGAGTAGAGTCGCGCGGAAGCTATCGGGCGATCAATGGTAAAAGTGCGGCGGAGGAACGGCACGGGAATGGTCGTCTGTGTTCCTCCCGCGAGTATCGTACCAATCCATTTCGCCTGCCAGTCTGTACGCTCCAGCAGTCCCATTTCCCACCAGTTCGGTGCGCTGTCATCCGAAGGCTGATCGTTTTCGTCCCACACCCGCACCTGCCAGTGGGCTCTCTGCCCGGACTTCAAAGGCGTCCCTGCATACGGCACGAGCTGTGTCGCATTGGAGACGACTTTGCCCGTGTCCCAGAGGTCGGCCTGTCCGTTTCGCAGGGTCTCTTCACTGCTGCCCACCCGGATTTGATAGGCGGTCTGTCGCGCTCCGCGCCGACCAGATTGTAATTGCCAGCTCAGTCGAGGCTGCACTACGTCAATACCGAGCGGGTTCTCTTTGTACTCACAACGCAGTGAGACAACCGTGATAGTATCCATTGTTTTCCTTAAATGTAGGATATGGTATGTTGTGCTCTGTCTCGAGAACACCTGAGTTTGAAATACCTTGTCTCTATTGCATTCGCCAGTCGTTCTCTGGATGAAAATGCCGTTAACGAATATCCCGAACAGGCTGTATTTCGACCCGTGAGACGACTGGCACACAGTGCCACTTAACCGGTGGTTGTAAACCACCGGCTAAGAGTGCAGTTCAAAACTTTTCACACTCCGTCGGGAGGCGTGAAGGTCGTCGCGAGTGACTGTGTCTGTCCGGTTTCAGCGGCGCAGTAGCCTGCTTCGATTATCTCAACAACGTGCCGCGCGTGTTCCGCCGTGCTCGTCGTGGGAATACCCTCGCGCACCCAGTCTACCAACTGCATGATGTCCTCGAACACGTGCGCCTCTTCGAGTTCGCGATGCTGCCCGGTGACATGCGGAAGCAAGACATTATCGCCATGTCGCGCTGCATCCGCCTCGGATCGTCCAGGATAATCGAGCGGTTTCCCGTTCCATTCCGAACCGGTGATGCTGCCTTTCGTGCCATAAAAATCGGGCTGACCGAAAGTTGTCAAAGTTCCAGCGAACGTGCCGTACACGAAGGAGAAGAGGCTGTTACCGAAGTCGAGCAGCAGAAGAGAGTTATCATCCGCGTCACAGGGGTACATCTCGCCGCGGAATTCGCGCTCTTTGATGCCGACACCTGACATCGCCGTTACGCGCCGTGCCGGTCCGAGCACGCCAGTCAGCGTGTGAAGTCCGTAGACAGTCATATCGTAGAGAGGTCCGCCGCCCGGTTTGCGCCAGTACCATGCGGGATTAACGTTACTAAGGGGATCGCTGCCCTGCCGGACGCCCTCTTTTTCATGGTAGGAGCCAAATGCCGCGCCGGTCGCCGCCCATGCCAGTTTGCCGAGTGCACCATCCTGAATCAGCTTGCGAATGCGGAGGTTTTGGGGGCGGAGCATCTGCCCCGGCGAGGCGACCAGACGAACGTTCTTCGCCGCTGCTTCGCTGATTAATTGAGTGGCTTCATCGGTCGTCGTGGTGATCGTTTTGTTGAAATGGATATGTTTGCCAGCGCGGATCGCCGCCAGTCCCTGCTCATAGTGCAGCCCGATCGGAGAGCCAAGGGTGATCAGATCGACGGCAGGGTCTGCGAGCAGATCCTCATAGTTTTCGTAGGCGCGTGCGACACCAAATTTGTTGGCGGCGGCATGAGCGCGTCCGGGAACCGGATCACAAACTGCCGCGAGCGTGACGCGATCCTGTACGTCCGCAAGACAGAGGTGCTGGAGCGCGCCGCGTATACCGATACTGCCCGCGCCGACGATGCCGATGCCAAGGGGTGCTGCCATTGGAAATCCTCCCGGAAATTCGTCCGACTGTAATCATACCTAGTCAGCATTCGGTTCAGAGCGAGCATTCTCCTGCGTAATTCAGGACTCCAGTAGAACACCCCTATCGAGTTTGTTGTCGTACCAGGATAAAATGCCCCGCTTCTCGACTTTATCGAGAAAGCGGGGCATTTCACAAATCGAAACTCACCACATCATTCCGACTAGACGGAGGCAGCTTCACGGCCGCGCATTTTGGACTGCTGATTGCGCTCATGAAGGTAGCTGAAGAATTCTTTGCCCTCGCGCAATCGCCGCACTATCATTTGACGATCCGTTGCCATTTCCGCGACGATACGCGCGATTGGTTTGGCACGGAAGTAGAAGCGGCGATACATGCGCTCGACAGCGTCCTCGATCTCGGCCGTAGACATCCCGTCGTACTGCAAGGTCGAAGTCTGTATGCCGCTGCTGCCCGAAATCAGCCCGTCACGCGCGAACCAGCCGTTCTGCAATGCCTGATCGTACAGTTCGGTGCCGGGATATGGCGCCGCGATCGATACCTGAATGGTGTGCGGGTCGAGCTCCTGCGCGAAGCGAATCGTCTCCTCGACGGTCTCCTTCGTCTCGACGGGAAGCCCAATGATGAACGTGCCATGCACCTTGATACCGAGTTTTTTGCAGTTCGCCATGAACTCCCGCGCCATTTCGAGCTTGATGCCCTTCTTGATTCGGTTCAGTATCTCCTGATTGCCCGACTCGAAGCCGACGAGCAGCAGCCGTAGACCGTTGTCGCGCAGAGTTTTGAGCGTGTCATAATCGACATGCGCGCGGGCGTTGCAGCTCCAGGTCAGGTTCAGCCGCTTCATGTGCTTGCTGATTTCGATCGCGCGCGGCTTATTGATTGTGAAGGTGTCGTCGTCGAACATATACTCACGAACTTTGTCGCCCCAGATCGCGACCGCTTCGTCCATTTCGCGCCCTACGCATTCCGGGCTTTTCGTGCGGTAGGCGTGTCCACCGATCGTCTGCGGCCAGAGGCAGAAGGTGCATTTTGCGGGACAGCCGCGCCCGGTGTAGAACGATACATAAGGATGCAGCAGGTAGCCAATGAAGTATTTCGTAATGTCCAGGTGCTCGGCATAAGTCGGCAGCACGCTCGGCATCGCGTCCCAGTTCGGAACCAACTCACGGTCTTCGGTGCGCTGCAGAATGCCCTGCTCGTTCCGCCAGGACAGGCCCTTGATCTCCTCCCAGGGCTTGCCATCCGCAAGCTCTTTGCAGGTGTAGTCAAACTCGTGGCGGCAGACGAAATCGATTATTTTGTTCTCGCGCAGGGTCTGCTCCGGCAGCACGGCGACGTGCGCTCCGATGAAGCCGATCTTGGTATTGGGGTTCTGCGCCTTGATCTGGCGACCGCACTCGACGTCGTTGGCGAGCGAGGGCGTACTGGTATGCATGATCACCAGTTCATAGTCTTTGGCGATTTTCAGCACATCTTCGGTGGTCTGATGGTGCGGTGCGGCGTCGATCAGTTTGCTTCCGGGCACGAGCGCAGCGGGCTGTGCCAGCCAGGTCGGAAACCAGTAAGAAGTAATTTCGCGTTTTGCCTGATAGCGCGACCCCGCGCCGCCATCGAAACCGTCGAATGAGGGTGGGCTCAGGAACAGGGTCTTCTTGGGATTGGAATTCAAGGCGGTCTCTCTCCTTACGATACGGCATATATTTCAAGCTGCACTATTTTCATACACGAACAGCTGAAAATCGTTTGCAGCCAGCTATACGAAATGGGGTGACGAAATGGTGTGTGGCCCATCTGATCGAACAATATGATTATAGTATAGCAAAATTCAGCCCGAAAATGAGCGATTCCGAACTTCTGCCTGACCGATACCTGAGATATCTCGGAACTTGAGGCGTGTCCTCGGAGTCGAACGGGAACGGCATATACATGTCTATCTACAAAAATACGCTGATTTTTGCACAACCGACATAAATAAACTATATTTTGCCTGTCAGGTACTTGACAGACACTATATATCGGTGTATAGTAGACACGAGTACGCCGTAAAGTATACGTACAGAGAGGAATCACCATAATGACGCGAGGTTTAACCGACAAGCAGGAACGCATACTTGCTTTTATCGTAGAATATGTCAACGACAAAGGCTATCCGCCGAGCATCCGCGAGATCGGAAACTCATTTACTATTTCCAGCCTGCGCGGAGTTACGGTTCACCTCGATGCACTCGAACGCAAAGGAATGATCAAGCGCCTCAGCACCTCCCGCTCAATCACCGTAATCGGCAAGACTGGTGCGACCGCTCCTTCCCGCAATGTTTCCTTCGTTCCTCTCGTCGGTACGATCGCCGCCGGTGTCCCTATCACTGCACACCAGAATGTCGAATCTCAGATTCCTGTTCCGCAGGAGATGATTCACAACGTCAAGAGCGCATTCGCGCTGCGGGTCAAGGGCGACTCGATGATCAATGCGCATATTATGGAAGGCGATTATGTCGTCGTGCGTGAACAGAACACGGCAGAAAACGGCGACCTCGTCGCTGTGCTTATCGGTGACGAAGCAACGATCAAGCATATTCAGTTCACCCATGACGGTGCACGGCTCATCGCAGCGAATCCCGCCTACGAGCCGATCGAAATCCGCCGCGAAGACAGTAAAATCATGGGCAAAATCATTGGATTGATTCGCAATTACGATGGCGGACGAATCCACTAAACGCGTAGCAGTGAGCTTTACCTGAGTGAAAGAGAGGGATGCGGTCGATCGACCGTATCCCTCTCTTTCTGTGAACTCTCAGAATCGGTTATCCTCCGGAGAGGAGTGACATCCTCGAACGACCTAACCGGCGGGCTTGATTTCGATCTTCGCGCCTTCGGCTTCGAACTTCGCCTGTAGAGCCTTCGCGTCGTCCATACTGACGCCCTCTTTGATCTTCGCGGGAGCCGCTTCGACCAGGTCTTTGGCTTCTTTCAGTCCGAGCGCCGTCACTTCGCGAACGACTTTGATCACGTTGATCTTTTTGTCACCGGCTGCGGTCAGAACGACGTCGAAGCTGGTGATTTCTTCAACAGGCGCTGCCGCCTCGCCGCCACCGCCGCCGCCCGGTGCGCCCGCATAGGCGACAGGTGCCGCTGCGGAGACGCCGAAGACTTCCTGTAGTTCTTTCGATAGCTCGGATAGTTCGAGCACGGACATGGTCTTGATTGCTTCTACAATCTCATCTTTTGAAAGCGGGGGCATCGTGTTTCTCCTCGATACGTTAATGAATCAGTTCAATACAGAAATGTTGTAGCGTCGGAATGCTTGAAAGTAGGTTCAAATCAGGTCAGGCGGCTGCGCCTGCCTGCTGATCATGGATCGCCTGGATCGTGCGCACGAAGTCGCCGATCACGTTGTTCAGTGTTCCCACCAGGTTACTGGCTGGCGCGTTCAGCGAACTGATAAGCTGTCCGATGATGACTTCTTTCGCAGGCAACTTGGAGATCGAGGTGACCTGATCGACATTGTAAATCTTGCCGTCGATGTAGCCGCCCTTGAGTTTTATCTCAGGCTTTTTGATCTCACGCAGAAAGTCGATTACAGCCTTGGCTGGCGCGACGACATCGTTCTTTGCGAACGCGATCGCGGTTGGACCAGTCAGCAGCTTCTCGAACTTCGCGCTCTCCGTCTCGCCGATGGCGATTCGGAAAAGCGTATTTTTGACGACGTGATATTCCGCATCCAGCGCGCGTAGTCTGGTGCGGAGGTTCGTGACTTCGAGGACGGTAAGTCCGCGATAGTCGGTCAGGATCGCCCCTTTGGTCTGCGCGAAGATTTTGCGCAGGTCGGAGACAACCAGTTCTTTCTGAGCGTTGGGCATCGCAGTTTCCTTAACCGGTGTGCGCGGCGGCGCAGTCAGCCGGATGATACGTGTCGGTCTGGCAGTACACAGCAACTATCGATAAATCGACAGATGAAGACGGCTTTGTGTAGGCAAAACAAAACCCGGACAGTCCGCATCGTGCCGCTCGACGCAGACACGAGTGAACTCCGGGCGCACCAGAACCTGATCTGGCAGTGCCAATCCTGAGAGAAACGGGATTATACGGAACTCGACCTCGGCGGGCTTCCCGAAGGAAATTGAGTCCGGCGTATGCGCGGACACCTGCTGTCTACGGTGAGCAAACCTACCAACTATGTTCGAACCGCATATAGGATGCCATGACGATGGGCTTTTGTCAAGCCCATTGGCGTAAAAATGATGAGGCAGTTCATTCCGTCAAAACCCCTCACCCCCAACCCTCTCCTTCGACAAAAGTAAAGAAGAAGGAGCAACCCGCGCATTAACTCCCCTCTCTTAATGAGGCACGAATGGAGAGGAGGGGGGTCGTTCACAGGGGTAGGTATTTGGTTTTCAAGGCGTCAAATGGCACATTTTAGACCAAATCTACAGCCTGTTTGAGATCAGCCGAGCGAGCTTCTCAGCAAATACCTACCCCTGATTAGGGGTGAGGTCACCATCAATAACCGAAACGCGGGCTTTTGATCGGCGAGTGTGTGACGAGGGGACGGCGATTCAATGTGCCGTCGCGGTGATCGAGAATTAGGTCGGTACAGACCTCATAGTCCTGCCATAGTTCTGTCGCGAACTCGTCACACTCTTCTTCCGCAGGGAACTGCTTCGCGACATCGACGGCAACTGTCTCGGCGTCACGAGTTTCCGTTACCGGCGTCATCGATTGATCTTCCGCGACGAGCAGACGGTCTTCCCAGGGCAAGTTGCAAATTTGCGCCATAAATCCGGAGATATCCGGCGTCATCGGCTGCCGATCGGTCCAGTGCGTATCGAGCGCGAAAACGATCAGTCCAGCTCGCGCTGTCGCGAGATCGATCAGCGATTCATCATCGCCCAGTTCGACAACATTGTATGAGTGCGCCATCACCAGCAGCCCGAGGTCCTGTTCGTCGTCATGGTTGTCGCCGCGCTGATAGGCGCGGACTTTTCCGGGTTCCACTTCCCACCACTGTGCGAAAATACGCGCCAGCGGCTCGGATGTTGCGCCGAGCCACAGAATTCGGCTGGGCGCATAGCCGCGCGCGTCGAGCAGTGCGGCGGTCTGCCCGCAAATATAAGCGACATCCTCTTCGCTCGGCTGAAAGAAAACGAAGCGTTCGCCAGGACATTTTTCGTCTGGATTCGTCTCTACCAGGATGCTGCGTGTCTGGACATAGTGCCACGCACGCAGTCCGAGATCGCCTTCCACCTCATCAAAATCGCGGGCGCGCGCCAGCAAGTCACCGATCTCCTCACGCACCTCGGTCATACCTTCGAACTGTTCGGTCGCCTCTGCAGGCGCGATCTGATAGACGGATTCTGCCTCGTCGAGCTGGCGCAGCAGCGCGTAGCACTCGGTCATTTCCATTACGAGCCAGACGGGAAGCCCGCCGTATTTTTCGTTCATCTCGTGAAAACTGGCGATCGCCTCCTCATACTGCCCGAGGTCCATCGCGACCTGCGCGTAGCTCATATCGGTCGCCTGCATCAGTTCGCTCATATCCGAGCCGAGCAGCGCTTTAGCTTGTGCCAGAAACGGACGGGATAGAAACGGCTGCTGAAGCTGCAGGAAGCGGTTGCCAACCTGATAGTAGGCCGCGGGGTCCGTTCGATTCTTCCGGATATGATCGAACATCTGGAGCTCTTCGCTCTGCTCGGGGAGTGCGCCCATCGTAACCGCGATTTCGCCGAGGAGATCACAAGTCGTATCCAGCACCAGGTTCGAAGTTACGTCGGTCTGGAATGCAAACGCCATCTGCTGCAGCGCGGAAGCGGGATCGCCCTGCGAAGCAATGCTTTTTGCGCGGGTGACGATCTCCTGCACTTCGGCGGAGGCTTTCTGTCCATCGTCCGATCCACTGCCGCCGACGGGCTGCCCGTCCGGTCCTAAAATACGCATTTGCTATGCTCCCTGTGCCTTGCTCGAGGCAGAATAATGTTCAATTTGGTGTTAACGGACTGATGCCCTCACGGGCAATTTCCGGTTCGACTGGAGTTCTCAAAATGGTAAAGTATCTGACTGATTCCGACGAGTGCGGCTGTCTCCGTACGCAGAATCCGTACGCCCAGGGAGACTGTCAGCATTGGTGTACGGGACTCACTCGTTTCGCCACGATCACCAGTACAATGCATGCCCTTCGCAGCAGCGACTTCCGATGGACTCCAGCCACCTTCCGGTCCAACAGCAAGCATCAGATGCGTGGGGTGATCAAAAGCCTGAAGTGCTTCGTGCAAGCTCTGCGCCATCGAATCGGTGTGCAGCAAGAGCAGAGGAACCGCATTTTTCGCAGCGAGCGCCAGCAAACCGGCAAATGAGGTCGGCGCGGAAACCTCTGGAATGCGGACACGACCTGACTGCTCTGCCGCACTCTGAGCGATCGTCTGCCACCGCGCAATCCGGTCGGGAATCCGATCTGCTTTTAAATCGACATTGCACCGCTCGGCACGGACAGGCAAAAATGCGCTCGCACCTGCTTCCGTTCCGTGCTGCACGACCTGCTCGAACTTGTCGCCTTTGCTCAGCGCCTGCGCAACCGTGATATGAACACACGGCTCGGGAGTCGCTTCCAGAGATGCTTCTATACGCGCTGTCGTCTGGTTTTTGTCGATCTTGACGAGTGCGGCGCGAAAAACGTTTCCACGATTGTCGAGCAGCGCGACTGTATCACCAACCTGCGCCCGCATCACACGTGCCAGATGAAGATGCGCCGTGCCGCTTAGCACTGCTGTATCGTCGACGAACTGTTCCGGAGGCAAAAAAAATCGCTGCATACGGTTACAAGCGCTTCGCGATCAGGCAGACCCAGATATCGTCTGATTTCGTCTCGAAGAGTTCCAGACCGACATCTTGCAGCGCGTCCCGAACCGCATCGTGGTACTCGTTGACGATTCCGGAGCCGATAAAAATGCCGCCCGATTTCAGGCGCGGCGCAATCGAGGGAGCGAGTTCGATGATCGTATTGGCGAGTATGTTCGCGACGATCAGATCGCAGTTCTGTGCGACACCATCGAACTCCCCCGATTCAAGCACCGGTATTGTCTCTGACAGCCCATTCAAAGCCACATTTTCACGTGCGATTTTCACCGGAAGCGGGTCGATGTCGGTAGCAAACACCACCGAAGCGCCGAGCCGCGCGGCAGCGATTGCCAGTATGCCGCTGCCGGTGCCGATATCAGCGACTTTCATGCCCGGCGTGACGGTCTCTTCAAGCGCGAGAAGACAGAGTTTCGTCGTCGGATGACCGCCTGTTCCAAAAGCCATTCCAGGATCGAGTTCGAGAATCAACTCGTGCGGAGCGGGCGTGTACTCCTCCCAGCTTGGCACAATTACGAGCCGATTGCCGACTTTCGAGGGCTTGAAATACTGCTTCCAGGCATTCGCCCAGTCCTCGTCTTCCGCGTAGCGCAGGGTCAGCCCATCTACCAGCGCAGGCAGTCCGAATTCCGGCAGGCGATCGAGGTGCGCTTTGAGTTCATTGATTCGCTGCATTAGTTCATCGGTGACAGGCAGCGCACTCTGCACGATCACAGGACTATCGCCACGCAGCATCACGCCGCCGCAGCCCGCCTGAATAAACGCATATCCGACTGCATCCGTCGCTTCAGGAGCGCACGCTACCGTCATTTCCGCCCATCGCATATGCGCTTCCTTCACTCATGATTGAACATGTCTATCCGGCCGATGCATCAGCACGGAAGTAAAAGCTGACAATTGAAGTATTCTCGCCCTGCCTTACGAATGAGGGTTTGAGGTGGTAAATTGTGAACTTAATGCTTGCCGAAAATGCGACCGAGAATGTTCGTGCCTTCGGGCGCATCGTGCAGCTTCTCACCGGTAGTGGCGGCGAACTGCTTGAGCAGTTCACGCTGCTCAGAAGTGAGTTTGCGCGGCACTTCGACTTTGATGATCACGTGTTCATCGCCTTTATTGCGTCCGTAGACATCCGTCAGCCCTTTGCCTCGCAGATTATAAACCTGCCCCGGCTGCGTCCCCTCCGTGATTTTCAGTTCATCCATGCCGCCGAGAATTGGCACCGTAATCGTCCCGCCAAGCGCGGCCTGCACGATACTGACCGGAACTTCGCAGTAAATATCTGTTCCTCGCCGCTCGAAAGTGTCATGGTCGCGGACATAGATTACGATGTACAGATCCCCCGACGGTCCGCCGCGCTCGCCTGCATCGCCTTCGCCGACAACGCGCAATTTGTGCCCGGTTTCCGCGCCCGCCGGTATTTTGATGCCGCGTTCCCGCATCTTTCGCAGACGCCCACTTCCATTACAGGTCACGCAGGGGCTGACGATGATTTTACCCATTCCACGGCAGCGCGGACAGGTTTGTGCAGTCTCGAATCTGCCAAGCAGCGTGTTCTGGATATGGCGAACCTGCCCCGCCCCCTTGCACTGAGGACAGTCATCCGCCGATGTTCCAGGCTTCGTTCCATTACCATGACAGGTGTCACAGGTCTCCATGCGCGGAAATTTCACGACTTTATCGACGCCGGTTGCGACCTCTTCGAGCGTCAATTCAATGTCTTCGCGAAGGTCATCCCCCCGCACAACGGTCGGAGCGCCTGTACGACCGCCAGCCTGCTGACCGAAAAACACGTCGAAAATATCGCCAAACGGTGACGCGCCACTAGTATCGAAGCCGCCCGCACCGACTGGCCCATCCGCGCCGTAACGGTCGTATTGCTTGCGTTTGCCTTCGTCGCTGAGCGTGTCGTAGGCAGCCTGTATCTCTTTGAATTTGTCCGCCGCGTTTGCCGCTTTATTGATGTCAGGATGATATTTTTTCGCCAGATTGCGGTACGCCCGCTTCATCTCTTCTGCGCTCGCGGTGCGGGAAACGCCCAGTACATCGTAATAATCACGCGATTCAGTCGCCATCTATCTCTCCACATCCGCTCATTCAGACTTACAAAAACGGGAATTACTGGCGCATCGCGGTCGTCAGGCGATCGATCTCATCAGGCGACAGCCCGGTCGTGTCGCTAATCTGTATCTGCTGGCGCTGGCCGGTCTCTTGCTCGATCGCCTCGACATGAACGATGCCATTCACGTCGATGTCGAAGACGACTTCGATCTGCGGCTGACCGCGCCGCGATCGAGCCATGCCGGTCAGCTCAAAGTTTGCCAGAAATTTATTGTACGATGCGAGTTCGTGCTCGCCCTGAAACACCTTGATATTGACCGAAGTTTGACCATCATTTGCGGTCGTGAAAACCTTTTTGCCCTGCGTGGGGATCGTCGTATTGCGGTCGATGATGCGAGTCATCACGCCGCCGAGAGTTTCGATGCCAAGCGAAAGCGGTGTCACATCAAGCAATACGAGTCCTGTCACCTCTTCGTTCAGCACACCGCCCTGTAATGCCGCCCCAAGCGCGACCGCTTCATCCGGATGAAGCCCTTTGTAAGGCTCTTTGCCGAACATTTTGCGAACGCACTCCTGCACTGCGGGCATTCGAGTGGAGCCCCCAACGAGCAGTATACGATCGAGCTCGGCGGCGCTGATTTTTGCATCCGCCATCGCCTGTCGCGTCGGCGCAATCATCCGATCGAGCAGATCGGAGCAGAGTTTTTCGAGTTGCGCGCGAGTGATATCAAGGTCGAGGTGCAGCGGGCCGTCGGCGCCATTCGAGAGAAAGGGCAGGTTGACGTTGGTTTTCGCGAGCGTACTGAGTTCGATTTTGGCTTTTTCGGCGGCTTCTTTGAGTCGCTGCATCGCGCCACGGTCGCGGCGCAGATTGACACGATGTTCGCGCTCGAACTGCTCTGCCATCCAGTCCATAACGCGGTTGTCCCAGTCGTCGCCGCCCAGTCGCGTGTCGCCACTCGTTGCGCGGACTTCGAAAATTCCGTCGCCGAGCTCGAGAATCGAAACATCGAAAGTGCCGCCGCCGAGGTCCCAGACGAGGATATTCTGCACTTCCTCACGGTCGAAGCCGTAGGCGAGCGCGGCGGCGGTCGGCTCATTGATGATCCGGATCACATCCAGACCGGCAATCGCGCCCGCGTCTTTGGTCGCCTGGCGCTGAGCATCGGAGAAGTAGGCGGGAACGGTGATCACCGCTTTTTCGACTTTTTCGCCGAGGTAAGCTTCTGCGTCCGCCTTGAGCTTCTGCAAAATCATTGCCGAAATCTCCTGCGGCGTCAGTTGCCGGTTGTCGATTTCGACGCGGTGCGCAGTTCCCATATGGCGTTTGATGCTGCTGATCGTGCGGTCGGGGTTAGCGAGCGCCTGCCGTCGGGCAAGCTGCCCGACGAGCCGTTCGCCATTGCGCGAAAAGCCAACGACGGAAGGGCAGAGGCGGCTGCCTTCCGCGAGAGTAATGACGGTCGGCTCGCTGCCTTCCATCACCGCGATCACCGAGTTTGTCGTACCGAGGTCAATTCCAACGATCTTTGGCATCCGCCCTTGCGCTTCCCCTCTTGCGTTCGTACCTGGCTATTCCGAACTATTCTTGTACGGTAAGGTATCCATCCACTTCCCTCGAATTTGTCGCTCATAAACGGAGCATCCGCATTTACTCCCCCTCTTCCGAAGCTTCGGGAGAGGGGTTGGAGTGACTAGTTATTCCGTGAAAACTCCTAATCGTCGTCTTCGTCGAGATCGTTTACGATATCATCGTCTTCGTCATCGTCGGTGCTGCTCAGCCCTTCACCGCCCATTACGAACGCATCGACAGGACGCAGCGTCTCTTCGGGATCGTCATCGACCTCTTCCTCATCGTCGGCATCCGGCTCTGCACTGCGGAGCGCGGCCAATTGTGCGGCGGTGCTGCCCGGCTCCGGTTCGATCGAGAGTACCGGTCCGGCGCCAATTATATCGGCAAGGCTCGGGACAGTCGGACGGAGCATCGCTTTGAGCGCATCGGCTTTGGCATCGGGAACGACGCGGGCGATAATGGCACCCTCGCCAATCTCTTCGAGTGCGATCGTTAGCGGGCTGACCGATTTGGTATCGACAAGGCGTCGGGCTCCGTCCTTGACCTGGCGTGCACGTTTCGCAGCCAGAATGACGAGCGCGAATTTGCTTTCCAGCGCGTCCAGTTTATCGGGAGATGGGTAGATGCTCATAGGTGGGTATCGGCTCCTCGCTCAACACATCAAACAGAGACCTTAACTACAAATATTAGACTGAATGTACGGTTTAGCAACACTAACGGTCGCGCAACTTCATGTCTGATGCGCCAATACAGGCATTGGGATAGACCGCATAGACCGACCTGGCATCCATACCCGCTGCCTTTTCAAGCACTTTTAAATTGACAATTCGGAAGCTTTATTGTGACCGGTTTTACCCCCATTTGTCAAGGTGACGCGCGCCGATCGCACCTTATTCATTGCGCTATTCTTGACGGCATAGCATGTTTAGGATATACTCTATCAGGAAGTATCGGGTTTCTGCGGGCATGAATACGATCCAGCAGGCTTTTTTCCTGTTGTTCCTCGAGATGCTGCGGATGGTCTTCCGGTCATTCCTGATATGTGGAGAGGTGGCCGAGTGGTCGATGGCACCTGTCTTGAAAACAGGCCGCCTGCAAGGGCGCGCAGGTTCGAATCCTGTCCTCTCCGTTCTGTGCATGCTCCGTTTGACCTAAAGTCAATATGTGGTTAGAATGACTGAGAATGTACTCAGACTGCCTGATATTTACCCCCGCAAACCTCAAAGATCTTGTGTTGGCACGATTCTTGCAAGTAAAGAGATCAACGACCTAATCCCACTCCAGGTCGTGCGGTCTGCCGACGAGATCAATCCTCTTCCGGCGTTATGTCCGCATATCTCCTCTGGTGTAGCA
>JBBQPY010000041.1:0-32448 GCA_038216735.1 Chthonomonadales bacterium | reverse complement strand
ATTCACGGACACACCGATATGCGTCGCTGCGGCAGGCGAAACCTCTTCTTCCGCCAGCTGTAAGCTCTCTGGAGTAACTTTTTCCGGGTTGCTCTCACTCATGGAGGGTTCCATAGAAGGAGGCATATCGAGCGGCGGATCCCGCGAACGAAAGCTCACGCTCGACAAATGCGCGAGGAGTGTAAGTATCCAGACGCGACCAGAACGTATCGAACGCAGCCGGAAACTCATCGTAGCGTCGAAAACGCTCTCCGCACTCTGTAGACCAGTAGGGAACGGAGGTAGTCGGGACTGGTTCTGCGGTAAATTTCTCGCGTCGCGGATCGACCCAGAGGCCTGGATCCCAGGCGAGCAGCGGCACGTTGGAGGACAGTGCCTCCTGATATGCCATACCCTGTGTCTCGTGTTCACACAAAAAAATCATGCTGCGCGACTGTCGCAGCAACTGCCGATAGCCCTCGTGCTGATACTTGCCATAGCGTACCGTCTCGACTTTGAGTCCGCGCTGTGTCAACTGTTGGACGATCGGCGCGATCATTTCTGGCTCATATCGGTCACGATCCCAGCGGACTTTATCGTAGATCAGCACGTCGATTTTTTTCGGTAGAGCGGCGGTATCGCTCCAGACTTCGGTGTCGATACCCGCGTACCACTCGACACAAGCTGCTCCATAGACAGGCTCGAACACTGCTTTCATCCAGGCGCAGGTCAGAATATAGTAACGATACCGGGGGTCTTTCATCAGATTGGGAACCTGTGACGGATGGTCGTAAAGCGAGGGACCGAGTATGGCAGGATTGGGCAGATCCCAGTTTGTCAGCAGGTGCGGATAGCCGACGAGCCCGACCGGATAGTCGGGATTTGCCTTTGCGGCGCGATAGTCGTTCAGCCTCACATCATAGCCCGCCTGACGGAGCGCCTTGACGAGGAGCATATACCAGACATAGAACCCGCTCGTGTTCTGCTTGCCGGTGAACCGGTGATACAGTGGGCGGATCAGGCGTTTGAGATAGCGGTCGTTGCGAAACTTCGAATCGCGTTCGATATCCTTGAAAAAAAGCAGTACCACTTTGTCTTCAGCGAAATTCATCCTGGCCTTCCAACACCCCCGTAACAGAGGACTTATTCGGTACGATTGCATTTTCAGGGTTGTTGCTTGCCATGGCCTGTATTTACTTACCCTGCCCTGTTTCGCTTTTCCCGCGGCCGGAAAACGCGCTTCTGTCTACACTTGATTCGATCTCTCAGATATTCCACCGGGTCTGATCGAGCAGCTATCCTCGCGTCAGCGCTGCAATCACCGCAGCGCCCATTTCGGTCGTTCCGACGGTCGGTGTTCCCGGCGCAGCGATGTCGGCGGTGCGCAGTCCTCGCTCCAAAACGTTTGAAACTGCGCGTTCGATGGCGTTCGCCGCTTCGTTTTTGCCGAGCGAATGGCGCAGCAGCAGCGCGCAGGATAGAATGGTCGCGAGCGGGTTGGCGATGCCCAGTCCCGCTATCGTCGGAGCGGAGCCGTGTACCGGTTCGTAGAGTCCGAAGGTTCCTGCGCCGTCTGCAGTCTTCGTTTCGCCGAGGCTTGCCGAAGGCAGCATACCCAGGCTTCCGGTCAGCATTGCCGCAGAGTCGCTCAGAATGTCGCCGAACATATTCTCGGTTACAATTACGTCGAACTGGCGGGGGTCACGGATCAATTGCATTGCGCAGTTGTCCACGAGCATGTGGCTGAGTTCGACATCGGGATAATCGGACGCAAGCGCTGTGCTGACCTCACGCCAGAGGCGCGACGTTTCCAGAACATTGGCTTTATCGACCGAGCAGAGTCGTTTGCCGCGCTGTCGGGCAGAAAGAAAACCTATCCGCACGATGCGCTCGATCTCGGAACGCGTGTATATGCAGGTATCGACGGCGCGGTTTCCGTCGGCATCGCGCCCTTTCGGCTGCCCGAAGTAGATCCCGCCGGTTAGCTCACGCACCACAAGAATATCCAGTCCCTGCGCGACGAGATCGGCGCGCAGCGACGAAACGGACGCCAGAGCGGGAAAAAGAGTGGCAGGGCGTAGATTAGCGAACAGCCCGAGTTCGCGGCGCAGGGGCAGCAGTGCCCCGACTTCCGGACGCAATGTGGGGGGCTCGATCGTATCATACTGTGGGCCGCCGACCGCTCCGAACAGGATGGCGTCACTCGCTTTGCAGAGCGCAAGTGTTTGCGGTGGCAGGGGGTGACCGGTCGCATCATACGCCGCGCCACCGACCAGCGCGTGCTCGAATGTGAGGTCGAATCCGCCGCTTTGAGCTACTGCCCGTAGTACCTTTACGCCCTCGGCGACGATCTCGGGTCCGATACCATCCCCTGCCAGCGTCGCGATACGAAATGCCATTCCTGCTCCTTCAACCAACTTGATCCAATCAACCAGATTCACTCAAGACAGCATCACAAGCGGCAGCGCAGCCTGTTCACAGGTCAATATGCATCAATTTAAGGAATGATGTCAAGCCCATCGCTTCCCAGAATGCGGTCGAATCCAGGTTGGCTTCGGCAATATAGAGTTCGATCGCGCGACAGCGACGCGTAATGAACCATGCGCGCATCTGCTCGAAAAGCGCACTGCCCACGCCGTTCTGTCGCCAGGCCTCGATCACAAAAATGTCGGAAATGAATCCGTAAGCTCCCGGTAATGCCATCGGCGGACGCATCTGCACCTCACCGATCACATAGCCAATCGGTTTGCTGTTGATGCTATCCTCCGCGATCAGTACGCGTGAGTCGCGCGAACGGGTCATCTCCTGCGCATGACGAATATAGCGTGATTCGCCATCGGGCGCGACGATAAAGCGAGCATCGAGCGACTGGTGCAGCGCCATCAGTTCGCGCCACATCGCTCCGACTGCAGCGCCATCGGCTGTGCGTCCCTCCCGGAGGCGGTATCCGGCTGCTTCCTGACCAGACGCAAACCTCGAACTAGCTCGCGGTTCCAAATTTCTGCTCATGTTCATGGCATGATCCTGCTTCATCCGAGAGTCGTCCGCTCGCCCCCGGCAGGCGCTGGCAGTGGCGGCATACTTGTTCCGCTGCGCCACGGACCAGGCTGCGGGCTGTTGAAAGAGTTGAATGTCGGTGGCGGCGAAAGTCCATCCTCGCTCTCCTGTCCATGTATTCCAGGCGGCGCATTCAGGTCCGGCAGTCGGTCGGTGCGCGCAATCACGCGCTCCAGATCCCGAAGATCGAAGTAGTTGCGACCGGCGACGTTGCGTAGTTCTTTCGCGGTCATGTCCGGGTGTGCGACGACGGCGATACGCTTGCCTTTGCTGCGCACCAATTCCAGTGCGCGCTCGAAGTCGCTGTCACCGCTCATCAAGATACAGGTGTCATAGAGCGTCACCGTGTTGAACATATCGATCACGAGTTCGATGTCCAGATTGGCTTTTTCGACGATCTCGCCCGTCGTGTCATCGACCATCTGTTTGATTGCTTTTGTACGTACGGTATAACCTGAATACATTAAATATTCATGGAAGGCATTGTCTCTGTTTTTCGCCTGTGTGTCCGCTCCGGTGTAGTAATACGCTTCGCTGACTGCATTGCCTGCCTCACGCCCGAAGAACTGGAGTACGCGTCGGAAGTCGACATACCAGCCGAGTTTCTTCTGCGCGTAGTACATATTTGCCCCGTCGACAAACAGGGAAACGCGCTGCACTGAATTATTTTCCATCTAAGCCTCTTTAATTTACGAAGGAACGAGCAGGCGTTCTCCCTGCTTTCCAATACACTATTTATAATCATCGGTACATTCCGCGCGTGAGGCAGCGTCTCCTGCTGCACAGCGTCGTTTTTCTTTCCCGGTGGCTTTTGATTCGTGGTTGAGACGGTCGTGCAGACGATAAAAAGGGACGGGAAGCAATGCTTCCCGTCCCCCGCAGAATTCGAACTGACTATATTTCACACTATTTTTACAAATCAGTCGTAACTTAAAACTGAGTTCCTCCATACGTCAAAGAAGCAGGGTTGCATTCTTCCGAGATTAGCGAGCGGCAATACCGGGCAACTGGCGAAAGTTCACTCGAAAGGAGGCAGCACGCGCATCATCGCGCATTTCGACCTGAAACGGAACCGAGCTGCCGCCGGGCAGAGCATCGACCGGCAGCAGCGCCGTCTCGACCTGTATAGGGTTCTGGCGATCATCGAGCAGCTCTATGACTGCCTCGACTGAGCCGATACGGCGTTTGCCAGTATTGACAGCTGTTGCCGTCACGGTGGCATACCCGAGGCGGCGTGTCAGGGAAGCGGACTGCAGTGCGACTTTCAGCGGACTGACAGCAGCGACGGGTTGCAGCGGGAGCGTCGCCGCCGACGCGCCGCCAAGTACGCGCGTGGCTGACATCGCTGCGACGCTGAGCAGCACACCGAGCGCAATTCCGATCAGCAGCGTACGGACGCTCGCAACACGACGGGTCAGCCGTCGCTGCATCAGTTTTGGTCCTTCGGGCGAGGTTTCGGGGCTATAATCGTTGCAGTCCTGCCAGCGTAGTGGAACACTCATTTGGTCACCAGTCCTTCTCTACTCGCCATCCCTGTTCGTCTCGAAAACATATTGAAACACTTTCAACGGTCCTGGTTGCCCCGTTTTTTCTCATTCGATGACTACTTCGTGTGTACGGATACTAGTCTATCAAATAACGCACATACTTGTCAACCTATTTTTGTGCAATTTATGCATTACTGCTTATTGAGCTAACGTTCGAAAGGCACATATGGTTCCAGAACTGTTGACGTGATGAGACTGTTGATACGTTCGATTGTCACTATATACCGCGCTCTAGAAAAAAATTCCTACTACATATAGTACCTATCGCGCAGAAAACACACCAAATCGACTTTCTAATATAAACTCCCTCTTACCGCTCTAAACTGGAAAGAGCAAATGAAAAATTGTAGAAATATTTTTCGTTCGCAAGTAAATAACTGTCTCCGAGCGAGCATTTTACAAATCGAACAATAAACTGAAAATCCCGTCGAAATCCATAGCGGATTTCGACGGGACTGTCGATCGATGGTTACAGTAGTAATCCACCTCGAAAGAGGGAAATACCAGATAAGGCGTTAGCCTTCGAGCAGCAGCGATTCCGGATCTTCGAGCAGCGCTTTGACACGGACGAGGAACTTGACGGACTCGCTGCCGTCTACGATACGATGATCGTAAGAAAGCGCCAGGTACATCATCGGGCGTATCACGATCTCACCCGCGACCACCATGGCTCGCTCCTCGATTTTGTGCATTCCGAGAATGCCGACCTGCGGCGCATTGAGGATCGGCGTCGACATCAGCGAGCCGAACACGCCTCCGTTGGTGATCGTGAAAGTGCCGCCCTGCATATCGCCGAGCGTCAGTTTATTCTCACGCGCCTTCGCTGCCAGTACGCCGATTTCGCG
This sequence comes from Chthonomonadales bacterium, assembly GCA_038216735.1. Lineage (GTDB taxonomy): Bacteria > Armatimonadota > Chthonomonadetes > Chthonomonadales > Chthonomonadaceae > JBBQPY01. The sequence continues at coordinate 27,020 of JBBQPY010000041.1, read as the reverse complement.
CTCGATCCCGGCGAATGTTAGTCTGTCGGCATCACGCACGACCGGCACGACCAGACCCTCCTCAACTCCGACGGCGATACCGATGTCATAGTACTTTTTCAGAACCATGTCAGTGCCCTGTATCTCGGCGTTCAGACGTGGATACTCTTTAAGCGCGCCGATCACTGCCTTGACAAAGAAAGACATAAAGCCGAGATTGACGCCGTATTTCTCTTTGAACGTGTCTTTGCGCCGCTTGCGAACGTCCATTATCGCGGTCATGTCAACCTCATTGAAGGTCGTCAGCATTGCGGCAGTCTGCTGCGCCTTGACGAGATTGATCGCGATCGCCTGTCGGCGTCGTGACATAGGAATCCGCTCTTCACCTCTATCGGGCATCGGCTGAAACAGCGCAGGGAGAATGCCTGTCGCGGAGGGAGCCAGCGACGTGGAGGTGACGGATTCGGTCGTGGCGCGTTCGACCTTCGGCACCGAAGCAGCATTCGTAGCACCGGCAAGCGGAGCGGCTATCGGAGCCACTACCGTCGATGAAGCGCCCTGCTGCAGGTGCCCCTTGACGTCGTCGATCGTGATTTTGCCGTTCGCGCCGGAGCCGCGCAGTACCGCGAGATCGACGCCGTTGTCTGCTGCCATCTTGACCGCGACAGGTGTGGCATTGGGCGCATGACCATTCTCGGCGACAGTGGCTGCGGCAGGGGATGCTGTGACAGGATTCATAATGGGAGCGGCTGCGAGGACGGGTGCACCGGGACTCGAAGCAACAGCGGTCCCTGTCGAGGCAGCATAAGGAGCTGCTTGCGCGACCGAAGTGGCGCCATTGCTGGCTGCGGCAGACTCGTCGAGCATTCCCAGCAGCTCATTCACTCCGACTGTGTCGCCCTCTTTGCGGGTAATGGTCGCCAGTGTGCCGCTAAACCCTGCCGGAACCTCGACGTTGACTTTATCGGTCTCCAGATCGACAAGGATTTCGTCCGATGTTACCGATTCGCCTTCTCGCTTGTGCCAGCGAGTAACCGTCGCTTCGACAACTGACTCTCCCAATTGCGGCACTCGTATCTCAACTGGCATCTGCGCTGCACTCCCTCTTCGGATTTTGACTTCATACTACGGCTATACGAGCCCGTCCGTACCTACTCGCAGCGGCGATGCTGCCGAGTTAACTCTTGTGCTCTACTGACAGCGCCAGCAGGATATATCAAATGAAATTTATCGCGTCCTGCGGACCCACGGGACTGAGGTCCCATACGAGTATTGCGAAATCCGCCTTATCTTGCTTATAAAGGCACTGAGAAAAGGCAATGCAACTTCCTCTACCTTCCCTCTTCTTGGGAAGGTAGAGGTGGTTGAGGTGAGGCTTCCTGGCCGCAGGGCGACACGCGGTCGGCAATCAGGACAGGGGTTTCTATCGTTGCAGCAACGTTTAGCTTCGCTCTCACTCACTATACGACCGGGAGCATAGCTTTGAGTTCTTTGACGGCTTTGTTTCGTATCTTCGTCAGGGCGAAACTCATTTGCGCCGTTTTGGACTTGATACCGACTTCCACAAATGTCGGGCCGCCGGGGCTTTCACGAACATAGATCGGCAGCCAGAAACCGTTGTGGAAGCCCTGCATATTTTGACCAAGTACGATACGGCTTTCAGTCTCGTTTACGTCCTCCACTTTCATATTCGCCTGCTGCGCATAACGTTGAGCGATATGGAAAACTTCCATCCGTGTAGCGGTAGTAGAAAACAGCAGCAAATCTTTCGGTTTGTCCTGCAGCGCTTGACCGGGCTTTCGGTTGGCTCCGATGACAGCCACCACACTCATAATCGCAACCACAGTTATCCCGCCTATCAGGTTTGAAATATCCATCGCAATCTCCTCAATGCGCCGATCGAATTAAAGTTAAATCGGGAGCGCGCAGGATATCTCTACTTCGCTGGAACCGGCTCCGACTTCTTCGGTTCGAGTTTCTTTACTTCGACCTTCTTCGGCGCACCTTGCTTTGGGACCGGCGGCACAGAAACGAGCGCAGCATCCAGGATCCGATTCTGTTCGGCGTCGTGCCGCGGCTTCGATCCTTCTGCCGGAGATGCGGCTTCGTTACGCCCGATATAATAGAGCGTACCCTGCCAGTCGATCTCTTTTATCAGTTCGTTCAGGCGCGGCGAAATGAAGTTCCACGCGCCCATATTGCGCGGCTCTTCCTGCATCCAGACGATTTCGCGCAGATTTGGGTAGCCCCGGATTATGTCGATGATCTCCTGCTCGGGGAACGGATAGAGCTGTTCGACGCGCACTGCGGCAACCCCTGTCGCCGCTACGAACTCGGGACGTAGTTCCGTACTTCCTCCGCCCGGATAGAGCAGATTGGTATACACCTTGCCGGTGCACAGCACCAGCCGCGTTATTTGAGGGGCGCGCATCCGTGCCGCCGCGTCGTCGATCACCGTTTGGAATGAACCTTCTGTCAAATCAGAGAGCGAGGAAGAGGCGTTCGGGTCACGCAGCAGGCTCTTCGGCGTCATGATGATCAGCGGGCGCGGACTGCCTTTGAGCAGCGCCGCCTGCCGTCGCAGTACGTGAAAATATTGTGCCGCCGTGGTGCAGTTGACGACGCGAATATTATCTGCCGCCGCTAACTGCAGAAAACGTTCAAGGCGCGCGCTCGAGTGCTCCGGTCCCTGTCCTTCATATCCATGTGGGAGCAGCAGCACGAGCGAGGGCGTCTGCCGCCATTTCGAATACCCTGACGTGATAAACTGGTCGATGATTACCTGAGCGCCGTTAGCAAAGTCCCCGAACTGCCCTTCCCAGAGCACGAGCGCTTCGGGGGCGTGGATGTTATAGCCGTATTCGAATCCAAGTACCGCATTTTCCGAGAGCGGGCTGTTGTAGACGGCAAAAGAGGCGCGAGCGTCGGGAAGGCTCTGCAGGGGATTGAAGCATTCGCCCGTCACGACATCGTGCAGCACGAGACGACGCTGGTCGAAAGTGCCACGCTCCGAGTCCTGACCACTGAGGCGCACCGGCGTACCATCGGCAAGAATAGACGCGAAAGCGAGCGCTTCTGCGTGTGCCCATTGAATGCCATGTTCTTTGAGGAAGCTGTCGCGGCGACGGGCAAAAAACGTGCTTTCCGATTTGGCATTCGCAGTAAACCCTGCCGGTCGCGCGAGCAGCGCCGCATTGTAAGCGATCAGCTTTTCGGCGGGAACAGCCGTCGGCACGTCGGGAAGTCTTCCAGCCCGTGTTTTTCCGTTCGCATTCGACGACTCGGCCGGCTCTGGCGAGGCGTCGAATGCGGCGCGCAGTCGCGCCTGCACCTCGGCAATCATCGCATTGGCTTCATCGCGTGAGACGATACCCTGCTGCTCCAGTTCCCGTGCCCACAGTTCGCGCAGGCGCAGATGGCTGTCGACGAGTTCGTACATGCGCGGCTGGGTCGTGCGCGGTTCATCGCCCTCGTTGTGTCCGAAACGTCGGTAGCCGACAAGGTCGATCAGGAAATCTTTGCCGAACGTTTCCCGGTAGGCGTGTGCCATTTTTGCTGCCGCGATACAGGCGATCGGATCGTCGGCGTTCACATGAACGATTGGGATTTCGAAGCCTTTGGCGAGGTCACTGGCATAGAGTGTCGAGCGTCCATCGCTCGGCACCGTGGTGAAGCCGATCTGATTGTTGACGATGATGTGGATCGTTCCGCCGGTCCGATAGCCGGGGAGGCGCGAGAGGTTGAGGGTTTCGGCGACGATACCCTGCCCGGGGAAAGCCGCATCGCCATGGATCAGTACTGGCAGCGAAGCATGATCGTCCTGCTTCGGCGCGCCAGGCAGATTGATTGTCTCCTGCACGGCTCGCGCCTGTCCTTCTGCAACGGCGTTGACGAATTCCAGGTGGCTCGGGTTTGGGACGAGTGTGATCGGCATCTCGGCGACGCCTGTGTCCTTGAAGGCGTTGCGGTAGCCGAGGTGGTACTTGACATCTCCCAGCCATCCCTGCGTACCTGCGCCGGCAACCGATTTCGTCTCTCCGCTCTTCGCCTTTTTGAACTCCTGCAGGATCATTGCGTATGGTTTGCCGAGCACATGCGCGAGCACATTGAGCCGACCGCGGTGCGCCATCCCCAGCACCACCTCGCGCGAATGAGCGCCAGCCGCGCAATGGATGATCGCATCGAGCATCGGCACGAGCATGTCTGTGCCTTCGATCGAAAACCGTTTCTCGTTCAGAAACGTCTTCGCCAGATACTGCTCGAAAGTGTCGACCTCCGTCAGCCGCTGCAGCAGATCCCGTTTTTTATCGTTATTTTCGTCGAGGTCTGCGAAATACTGGCGGCTTTCGGCGGCTTCCCGCAGCCAGTACCGCTCTTCGGAGTTCTGTATATGTTCGTCTTCGTAGCCGATCGTGCCGGAATAGACCTGGCGCAGGCGCGCCACGGCTTCGAGCGTGTTGGAAGTCGCTTTGGCGATCGGACCGCCGACGACGACCTCCGCTGGCAGCAAAGCAAGCTGCTGCGGCGTAATTCGCTCTGCGGCAATTTCCAGTTCTTGATCGGGTGGCGGAGTACCGCCGAGAGGATCGACGTTTGCCCCCAGGTGCCCCCGTTGGCGGATAAGTCGCGCCAGCCGGGTTGCAGCGGCGACATGCGCAGCATTTATAGCTGGCGCCGGCGATGCTCCATTTGCAGCATATCCATTGCGCGCGGTAGGAAGGTCAGGCGGAAAAGCGACAAAAAAGGCGCGTGTCGGCGCGTCTACAGAGTTCGGGTCCTGAAGATAGCGGTCGTAGAGTTCCAGCACATAGCCAGCGTTCGGACCGGAGAAAATATCTGTTTCGTTCATAAAGCGTTCACCCTGCCGCACCGTCCCGGGCGCATAAAAAGTCGACAAAAAGGCGGCATCGCCTTTTTGATGAAGACACTACCTCGACCAAGGCGGGATTGGACTGTGGTACAACCGGAAAGGAGGTTCGACGGCGCTGCGCGCACAAATGGCACACCTGCCTCCCTCCTCTGATAAGCCCGCAAAAACACAGTATTACTGTCCTAATACTACCGGTTTTCACCTGAAAAGTCAAGATTTGATCGAGTTAAACGCTAGTGTCAGCGGAAATCCGGAGTTGAAATTGAGATCGAACAGAAAAAGCCGCACGAAGTAGATCGTGCGGCTCTTCGGCGTGGAGGATAGGTCTGAGAATCGCTGAGAATGCTCGGGAAGCGGACCACAAGGAGCCGCTCTTAAAAGACGCTATCCCAAAGCCAGATTTGAATTTGCGTTATACTTCAGTGTACCCGTCTCGATGAAGCAGACGCGCTCTGCGATATTGACGACATGGTCGCTGACACGCTCGAGATATTTCGCCGCAAAGAGTACGTTCAGCGCTAGCAGCCCGCGAGTGGGCTCATCAACGATCATTTGTGACAACTGGTCACGCATCTGGTGATAGAGCGTGTCCACTGCATCGTCATCCTGAATGACCTTGTCAACGAGAACGAGGTCGTGATTTACGAATGCCTGCAGCGCGTCGTTGAGCATTGCGCGACTCAGGTTCGCCAGACGCGGCAGATCGACGAGCGGGCGATAAATCTCCTGCGCGCGCACCATGCGCCGACCGATTTTGGCGATGTCCACAGCATAATCGCCGATGCGCTCGATATCGGTGATGACTTTCAGCGCCGTGCCGATGATCCGCAGATCCCGGGCGACGGGCTGCTCGGTCGCGATTAGCCGCAGGCACTTGCTTTCGATGTCGATATCGAGCTGATCGACGGTATCATCGCGGCGCACGACGTCCTTGACCATTGCGACATCGCCGGTAATCAGGGACTCGATCGCAAGCGCCAGCATCATGTCGGTGCAGGTCGCCATTTCAAGAATACGCTCCTGCAGCATCCGAATCTCATCGTCGAAACGCACCCGTGTCATACTCATCGGCTTGCCTCTGACCTTACAAATATCGCTACAATCAACAACGGCACAATTAAATTAGTGCATGCACAACAACCACTGGAGTTTCAAAAAGGAACCCTAATAGCGGGCAATCTGTCATAATCGTATGTAGACGCCTTCGGTACGATAAATATTTTAGACACAAAAACGGCGATTTTGGTTCTGCTTTTCGTGCACCGCTTTTGGATCCAGGCAGGTTAGCCGAACATTACCGTTCTGTTTGCTGCCCGACTGAAAAGCGCGCCTGTTCCAGTCGGCGCAAATGGTTTCTTTCTGACTTGTCGCCGGGTTGCGAATTGAGGCGCGAACTACTGCCAGGAAGTATGATTGTCTAACAGTATAGTCTATAATTGTTAACAAAATGTTAAGATGGAACAGATTTTTCGATAATGAATGCCCCAGCAGGTTCGCGATGAAGCATTTGCTGCATCATTGAGGCATCAGAGAGCCAAATTCATGTCTGACAATAAAATTCGACTGGTCGCATACGACCGACAGGGCACGAACTCTCGCTCGCATTCTCGTCCCACAGATGAGTACACGTATACCCTCTTTACAACACTCATCAGTTTCTGCAGCGCAAAATCGATGGCGCAAGAATAGGAAAACACCTCAATTATGACTCCTCAATCCCCAGCGACAGAAGCTGTCCAACTCGAAATCGGTATCAACGGCGCCTTCCTGACGCGCCGATGGGAAGATCCTGACAACTGGATGCGCCTGACGCGCGAGTGCGGGTTTACGGTGCATTCCTTCTGTGGAGATGTGATCGATCCCTTCTTCTCCGGCGACCGAAGTTTTCAACTGGAGCAGGCGCACGCCACTCGCGAAGCCGCCGCCCGCTATGGAGTGACAATATGCGACCTGTACACCGGGGTCGCAACCCACCGTTTTCACGGACTATCGCACAGCGATCCACGCGCCCGTCAGCGCATGAAAGAGTGGCTCCACAGTGCGGCGGAACTGGCAGCAGCTATGGGCACCGACGCGCTCGGCGGGCACTGGGACGCTTTCTCCTGTGAGGTGCTGGCGGATCCGGCGCGGACAGCAATAGCGACACAGCAGCTCTTTTCAACGTTTCGGGAGCTGGCACAGGAGCTCAAGCCGCTCGGCATACGTGTTCTGATGCAGGAGCAGATGTATATCCCGAGCGAGAAGCCCTACACGCTGCAGGAGTGTGAAGATTTCTTGGTTGCCGTCAATAGCGATAATGCTGAAGCGATTCCGGTACTGGCGACGCTGGATGTCGGGCATCAGGCGGGAATGCACTACGGTCTATCGGGCGACGACCTGGACTATCTCGCATGGCTGCGCCGGTTCGCCTCCGTTTCCGAGGTGATTCATTTGCAGCAGACGACCCCCGACGCCTCACACCACTGGCCATTTACAGAAGAGTACAATCGGCGCGGGCATGTCGATATCGAAAAGACGCTCGAAGCGATTCGCTACAGCCACGCGCACCACAACGAGCAGCCGCATTCCGCCGTATTGCCTCCCGTCAAACAGCACTGGCTCGTGGGCGAAATCATACCTGGCTCGACGAAAACAGAGTCTGTCCTGCTGCGCGAACTGACTGATAGCGCAGCCTATCTGCGTCGATATATTCCCGAAGGCGGCATGACACTGTAACGTATCGGCGTTGAATCTTTTTTCATCTGTGGATCGGGTCGTTTTAAAACTTTTTCGGATCAGTTTCGTCTGTCACATTGTACGCTGCACAACGTAATAGGCAGGACAGACCTTTTCGTATGCTGGCACGCTATTCCAGGCGGCAGCCATCGCTCATGCTCCCACACCGACATTCGAATAATTCGGAATGGTAATTTGCAGGCGGAGTGTGGAATATACATTCAAGCAGGGAAAGCACAACAGATTGGTACGCGCTGGCGAAAGCCCCTCGCGTGAGAAAGGAGGCGCCAGATGAGAGACCGTAACGAGGAAAGAAATCTTCGCTTAACAGAAGAAGAAGCGATGGGACTGCTCGAAATCGTCATGATGAGCCCCGCCGAATTGACACCCGATCAGCGGGAAGCAGTGATCAAACTAAGCGATTTCTGCCGGCAGTTCATGCGTGAGCAGTCCGACATGGCGGTACTCACAAAGGCACGTATCGAGACAGCGCTTCCTCCGCGCTGCGCCGCGTGAGCAGTTAACCAAACTATCGGCAGGGCAGTTCGCTGAGTGCCATTTCGTTTGAGACATAATTGCATCCGACGGTGGTGATCGCAGTCGATGCGTGCCATACCCTACATTATTCTGATGCCGCGCGTTCGCTTCATTTCAAGGGGCGTAACAGCGCGGCATTTCCTCGTCTTGCGGAGGATAAGTGGCTGGGGGCAACATTGCGAAATAAAAAATGGAAGTAATTTGTGGCGAGTTCAAATTCCGGCAGGAATTACCATTCTCGAACGGGAATGGGATTGGTATTGTTTGCGAGCTAAAAGTGAAAAGGAACCCCCATGCCCTCCTGCTTTCATCGTTTCAAGCGCGGCTTCACATTGATCGAACTGCTTGTGGTGATTGCGATAATCGCGATTCTTGCAGCAATATTGTTCCCCGTGTTTGGACAGGCACGTGAAAATGCCCGCCAGACAGTCTGCGCCAGCAACATGCACCAGATTGGCCTTGCAATGCGAATGTATATCTCCGACAACGACGAAGCCTGGTTTCCGGGCCGCTCCGTCAGCGATCTCGGTCCAAAATACTCCCGGCTTCAGCCCTGGCTAGGCTTCGATAACAACAATGTTGCAGGAAGCGCGTCTGGCGATATGCTGCTACCCGCAATCCAGCAACCTCGCCCCGGAGCGATCGACCCATATATCAAGAGCGAGGACGTCAAACGCTGTCCCAGCCGCCCAGCGGGCTGGCAAATGGCGTTCGGTCTGAATGTTTTCAACACGGCCCCGCTTTCCGATTATTACGCTGTCAATCCACAGGCGTCAGGTCAGGAATTCGGCCCGGCAGCGAAGTCAACGGTATTGGATCCAGTGAGCGGCGAGCTGCTCTATCTCGGCGCCTCCGATGCTGAAATTGAACAGCCGACCGATACCCTCGTACTCTGGGAACACCAGAACCCGCAGCCGATGTGCAACTTCCTGCAGATGCCCAACTGGTTCGATACTCCGCCTGGCGGTGCCTATCGCGACCATTTCCATCTGCTGCATCGAAATGGCGCGACCACACTCTGGGCGGATGGACACGTAAAGCATCAAATTTATGAGCGCTTGCGTCGACCATGGTTCTCGTGCAACAAGAGTATCTATCAGGGGAAATAGAGCGGAAATCGAGAGGACAGAGGCGTTCACAATCGAATCGATAAATCGGGCGGGAAGACGATCTTTTGTCTTCCCGCTCGATTTTGCGAGTATGCTTCGCAACTGCTATGTCAACTGCCGCTAAACCCGATTGTTCAATGGCAGACGTGTCACTGTTAGTTTGCTGTCCCGCTGCATGCCGGTTCGAGCCTCTATTATCCTCAGCATGTATTATTCTCAACCAAGGGTTGCTGAGATCGGCTTACAATAGTAATTGCCATCAGTGGGCAATCCTACCCCTTGCGTTTACTGTCGTAACGCATCTATGAATCCGTAACATCGAATCCGAATCAGCCAACCATCGACAGCAAGCCGAGTTTACTGGCGCGCTGCAATGCCTGCATCCGATTCGTCACATGCAGTTTTTCATAGATATTATCCAGGTGGAAGTCGACCGTGCGTTTGCTGACAAAGAGCAAATCGGCGACCTTCTTACTCGAATGTCCTTCGACGATCAGCGAGAGTATTTCCAGTTCACGCTTGGTGAGTCGTACTGGTTCTGTCGCGTTGGGCTGGTTCTGCTCAATCATCAGTCTTTCCTGTCCTCCCTGGCCCTCGCGTGCCTGGAATGCGCTGTCTGGTGTAGGACGCCTACAAAAATTGCGACCTCTACGGGAAGGTTGTTCCACAAGCAAGCCAGAAAATACAACAGGTAGCGAAGATCGGAGAAGAAATGGGAAAAAACTAAATTTGTTCTACGCCCGCTGCCGATCCTTTGGAAGCGGGTTTACCAAAATTATAGGCCGGAATGTGTGCTCGTTATTCACTGCGGCGCAGTACCCAGATGCCGAGAAGGATGAACAGCACATTTTGCGACCAGGCAGCGACACTCGGCGGCATCAGAGGCAGCGCGCCTTCGGCCCCGGGCGTGCCGAGTATGCGCGCCAGAAGCAGTGTGTTCCAGTAGACGAAGACAAGGCAGATCGAAAGCAGCGTACCCATGAAGCCGCCCCCACGCGCGAATCGCAGCGCCATCGGAGCGCAGCATAACGCCATCACGAGACAGGAGAAGGGCACGGAGAGTTTGAAGTGGTAGTCGATCAAGGCGTAATAATCGGTGATGCCTTGACTTTTATCGCGCTTCAACTCCTCGCCGAGATCCTTGAAGGTGCGGGTCGCGGAGCCTGCCATCTGCCCCATTGGCATCTGTAGGATGAAGCCGCTCGCGAACGACTGCGGATCGACTGGAATAGGTTTAATTAGTTTGTCCGGATTGAGAACCTGGTGTTTCGTTTTGTCTTTCGCATCGTAGCTATAGATTTGCGGGTTAAACAGTATCCATTTTCCGCTCTCATACCGTCCGGTGTCTGCGAGAGCGGTGAATGCCTGGTGTTGACCGTACGGGGACGTGACACCAGAAATTATGATCACGCCGATCAGATCGATGTGATCGCGCTTCTGACTCATGTTCTGTACTTTAATCACATAGGAGTTGTCACTGGCGACGATCCATTGTCCTGCGGGCGGGCTGATGCGTTTGAGCAGCGTCGGCAGTTCGTCAATTACCGCCTGATAGCGCAGGATTGCGGGCGGCACGACATACTCGCCGAATAAAAAGTCCCCGACACTGACGACCAGGCCGGTGACAAAAATCGGCATAAAGATACGGACGAGGCTGCATCCCGAGGCGCGCAGCACGGTAATTTCGGAGTCGCGACCGAGGCGGCTGACGGCGAGTGAGGCGGCAACAGCCATCGCCACCGGCATCGTCATATGGATCAGAAACGGGATGAAGTAGAGGGCGAGGCGCACAACGAACCAGATCGGCACTTGATTTTGCAGGAAGACGTTGGCGTTGTTGTACAGCACCGAGCCGGTGAGCAGCAGCACGATCGCCGCCTGCCCGATCAGGAATGGCACGATCATCTCTTTGAGCAGATAGCGAGTAAGGATTTTCATAAGTTACAAACATCTACTACAAACACGAGCCTCGAAGTTCGACTTCTCCAACAAAGGGCTAGGCAGCGCTTATCGACTCTCTATAACTGTTCAGCATCCCAAACCCTTACGAAGGAAGGGGAATAAACGCCGAGTTGACTTGTGCTTCAGGGATGGCACACTATCCGAATACTTCTCGCTCCCCTTCTTTCGGAGCTTCGTAATAAGGAGGCGGGAAGTGAAGGAAACGGATTAAAATATGCGCTGTTCGATGCTGAAAGCGTCGCAAATCTGGCGCAGTTCATGGGCAGAGAGACCGTCGGCGAGACCGTGGTTCATCAGGTTCATATATTCGTAACGCGCGCCCGTCTCGGCATATTCTATCATGTCGCAGGCTTTCTTGACGGAGGCGTCGGAGCGAACCATCACGCCGTGTTTCGCCCAGACGCAGATACGATGGTCGCGCATCACGCGCACGTTTCCGAGCATCATCTCGGGCGACCCAGGCAGGAGGAAGGGTAGAAAACCGACGCCCTCGGGAATATTGACGATGCTTTCTGGCTGCCAGCGCAGCACATGGCGGCTCAAGTTCAGCATATCCTGATAGCGCGGAATATGGCTCAGGTAGACGAGGTGAAGAGGCTGGGCATGTATCAGCGCGTGGAAGTTCAACCCGTGGTGTGCGATCTGGTCGCGATGCACGGCGAGGTGCGAATTGAACTCCGATGTCGGCTTCTCGAACAGTCGAGCCGGCGCAGAGTAGAGGAGCGCGTTCCTTCCGCCGTCCTCGACACGGATGAAGCAGAGATTGGCGAGCGGATTGGCAGCGATCTCACGCAGTCGTCGTCCCGATCCCGTGACGAGAAAGCCGTGCCCTGCCAGTTCCGGCGCGGCAGTGGGAAGGAGATAAGGTTCGACGGCCGGAAAGCACTCTGTGGGATCGACATCCCAACCGAGATAGACAGAAATGTTGCCTGCCGCGCCTTCGCTGGCTTCGATTTCGGCGAGTCTCTGACCGGTCTCCCCGATCAGGGACATCATGGCTTCGAGTGTCGGGTAAGGCGGTGCGATCAGCATCGTTGTTTCTAGCTCCTTCATGGGCGACTTGGGCATGGCAAGCAGCGCCCCTACAATTCGAATCCGCAGGACACTCGTACTTTCCACAAAACTTTATCGCACGACTTTAGTCCGTCGTGGCATCTTCGCTAAAGAAGAGCAAGACCTGCATGACTCCTCAACCCCGTGACAACAAGCAGTTGCTGGCCGGGGCTTCAGCCCTGTGTTTTGAGGCAATCTGAAGCGTTCCCTTGTCTGGTTACCTCAATCGGTCACCGGTTTTTTGTCATTCGCTGCGCGAGGTAGCGGGAGAGCAGCACGTCTACGGGCTGATCGGTCGGAACCTGAAGGTAGTCCATATTCAGCTCTCGACAGCCCTTTTTCAAGGCTTCGACATACGCTCCGAAGACCCGCAGATACTCTTTGCGCAGGGAGTTCGGCTCGGCTGTGAGTGATTCTTCCCCCTCCATGCCCTCGAAGACCGCTGCCTCGGTAAACGGGAATGTGAGTTCGTCGCGGTCGAGGACATGGAACACGATCACCTCATGGCGACGATGGCGGAAGTGCTGCAAGCCGCGCAGCACCTGCTCGGGATCGGTAAACAGGTCGCTCAGGACGATCAGCATTCCGCGCCGTTTGATGCGTTCGGCGAGATCGTGAAACGTCTCACCGACGCCCGTTTTCGGCTGGCTCTCCTTGCGGTCGAGCATCTCCAGAAGCAGGCGCATGTGTGCACTCGTGCTGGCGGGTGGAACGAACTGCCGTACGCCGGAATCGAAGGTCGCGAGCCCGACAGCATCGCGCTGTCGGAGCAGCAGCGACGCGATCGACGCAGCAACGACCGCCGCATATTCGCGCTTCGAGAGCGGAGAATGCACGCCTTTGTAGTCCATGCTCGTGCTGGCATCGACGACGAGCGTCGCTTTGAGGTTGGTCTCTTCTTCGAACTGCTTGATATGGTAGCGATCGGTCCGCGCATAGACTTTCCAGTCTATATGGCGTATTTCGTCGCCGGGAGTATAGTCGCGGTGTTGCGCGAACTCGACACTGCTGCCTCGATGCGGGCTCTTGTGCATGCCCGAAATCACGCCTTCGACGACGGCACGGGCGCGCAGTTCGAGCCGTGCCAGGCGCGCCAGCGTCTGCGGATCAGCCAGTTGTTTCGCGGATTGTTCCATAGTGTCTTGTTACCGTCTTCAGTGTCTTACCATGCTAGTTGAAGAGTAAAATCGTGTTACAGCACCCTCTTCAATCCAATTTCAAGATAATCTGGCGGAATTTGCATTTCCAAATCGGGTCTTCAGGGTCTGTAAAAGAATAGTCTCCTGAGCATTTGCAGGGCGGCAAGCAGCAGCCTGCATTGCGTGTACACGCTCTCTTGCACCTGCGGAACCCACCGATTTACGGGTCTCTAGTCGCGTCTCGAAACCGGATGCACTGCGGGAATATTACCACTTCATGTTCAGGGCGAGGCGTGGCCTGTTGGTCGTATTCATGCTGCCGGTGTGGGCGCAGAGGCATTTGTAGAACAGCGCGTCTCCGGCACGAGGTGTCAGTTCGAGCGGATCGCCGAGGTCGACATTTGGCAAATATTCGTTGAGCGGAGGCATCTTTTCGAAGCGAATGGGATCGCTCTTAGCGACCTCCGCAATGATTTTGTGCGATCCACGCCATACGAGCGTGCCGCCGCCATGGGGTTCGACATCGCTTAGATAGATCATACCCGCGATCCGAAAGGGTGGCGGATCGACGGTCTTGTCGTCCTTTCGCAGGGCGCCATCGATATGCGGAGAATGCGGCTTCCATACTTCCTCGGTAGGGAATGCCGTGATCGCCAGAATACTGCGCGGCGGCATAAACGGCGGTTCTGAAACCCCTGCCAGCAGCATCGCCGCAGCACAGATTTCAGGGGTGTAACAGGCGACAAGTGCGTTGTCCGAAAAAGACTGAAACATCTCGCCGGGACGCTCCTGCAGCCGCTCGAGCAGCGTTCGACGCGCCTCGATTACGATCTCCGGCGCGATCAAATCTGAAGCAAGCAGATAACCGTCCTGCTCATAACTATTGCGCTGTTCCTGAGTCAACTGGGACATAGGATGATTCCTTTGCGTGTTGAATTGCGGAGCGGCAGTGCCCTTCAAATAGGACGCCACCGCTCTCGAATTGTTTCTCATCCCGATCCCTGATGGCGTTTCCTCTACGTTTCTTTCTGCTTTTCTTTCCTCAGATGCGCTTCTTCGTCCTGCTGTTATTTTAGCTTCGAGTACCACTTCTTCGCCTGATCGAGCGCCCACTCTGGAGTTTTATCGGCGTGACATAGGTTACAGCTGTTGGGGTTCTTGGTACCAAGGGAGACCGCAGGGGAAACGAAATTGAAGGTATGGTCTCGCGCCTCGGCGCCAACGGAGTTCTCCCCGGTTTTGGGCATATGGCAGTTGATGCATTGGCTTCCCGTACTCGCTGCAGCATGGTGAGTGTGCTCGGAAATAGTGGTGTAGCTCGGACCCACATTTTTTCCTGGTCCGTGGCACGTCAGGCACAGTGCATTAGTGGAGGCGGACTTGATGGTCATCGAGAGGTTCCTGGAGCCGTGCGAGTCATGGCAGTTGGAACACTGCAATCCATGTGCATGCATGACGCTTTGTGCGAAGGTGTTACCCTGCACCCTATTTTTATGGGCGGTCCCGTTACTCCAGAACTCGGAAGTCTGTTTACCCGGCTCCGGCTCGAAACCTTGCCAATAATCGCCAAGTTTCTTGCCCGGCTGATAACCCACGGGCCAGGCATACTCAGTGCCTTCCGGTTTGCCTGCCTGATGACATGCCTGACAGACCTCTATCGAGCGCTCCGTCGTCAGTCGCGCCGGATTGACGATGTTCTGAGGGGTAGGATTATCCGAATGAGCTTTGCCGGGACCGTGGCAGCTTTCGCAGGTGATGTTCTGCTCTGTCGAAGTGTGCGTCACCGGATCTACGCCAGTGCTGTGACAGCCAGCACAGAGCTTGAAGTTCGACCGGGTCTTCCAGTCCATATGGGTAGGATACCACCAATCGGCTTTGCCCGTGTAAGGCTGCCATTTCTTCTCTTTGATGCTCCACTGACCAGGAAAGACTACTTCCTGACCGTCCACCACGCCGATGAAGCGCTGTTTCCAGCGATGACCGATGACCCATTTGACGTCTTTGAGTTCGAATGGTCGATTGAGACTGGGTTTGCTGAAGTCCGCCAGAACGGTCTTGTTGGGTCCGTCGGCGATGGCAGGGCGTATCATCTTATTGTGTGCGGAGCTTTTCCAGCTTTCCGAGTAAGTCTTATGACAAACGGCGCATCTTCCCGATCCTGCATACTGGCTTTGATCCAGAGGCGGAAAGTCTGCGTATCTGGCAGTGATTGCGTGGCTCTTGTTCGTTAAACGCGGACTGAGAAAGGCGGTGAGAATCAGGCACAAGGTGCTGATTGCAAATAGGATACGTTTCATGACTGTATTCCTGTCCTGAAAGGAGCGTTCGGAATAGAAGCGCTCGATTCCCCTATCCTGTTTTCGTAGAGAGTTAGTGACGACTTTCCAGGAGTTTTGCCTTTGTCGCTCGCGCCAGCGGTTCAAGCGCGGAATCAGGGAAGGGGAAGACTGCGCTCGCGTTAATTTCGCCGAGGACATAGGTATCTTCACCGGATGTGGTTTTCGGACCGAAAAGGAAATCCGCGTCCCAGATGAGCGGCAGCCTTTGGCGGTCTATATCGATCGTCTGGCAAAGAGCGTCCAGCCACTCGGTCTCCATCATCGTTTTAATTGCCTGAAAGTCGGGCTTGGTGGGCGGATAGTAATAACGTGGCCCGGGCTGCGGAGCATCGCCGGGGACGCCCTCAAGCTGCGCGGGAAATAATGCATTGATCGCCTGGTGTCCGAATCCGACGACCTGTTCGCCTACGAGATAACAGCGAACCATGCCATCGGTGAGGCGTTCCTGATAGACCTGGTCGATGATGCGCCCGGAACTGGTGAAATAGACTTCGCACCGGGTGAAGAATTCGCTGAGTGCAATATCCTGCTCAGTGCTCCCCCGCAGGGCATGACGGACACGTACAAGAGCGGGATTGGAGGGATGGCGCTCGACCTTCCACACGCCGTTACCGCCATTGCCCCGGTACTGCTTCAGTACGCGCGGCTTGCCTTCCGCCAGACGCACGGGCAACTGCTCGCGCAATTCCTGAACCGTCCTGTAAAGATGCGTGTCACAGCCCCAGCTCATGGCCTGTGTCCTAAACAGCACTTCCTTCGTTCCCATTTTCTGAATAATTTCAGGATGCGCGCTCACAAACACCCCTTCGCCCGCGATCTGCCGCAGCAGAGCGTCCAGAACCGTTCTATCGCATCCTTCCTCAATGGGATTCACCCAGACCAGAACACCGTCGACCGGTGCAAGTTGAGCGCGTACCTCGTCCGCGAATTCGTCATTATAGACGGCAGACTCCGCTTGTACGCCGACCGCACGAAGCGCCTCTTTCACGCCATGAAAGCGGTTTTCTTCAAATGCAGTCATATTGCGAGCTTCACGGTCCCCATGCCAGAGGAGCGCAACTTTAAGCGGTTTTTCCGTCAAGATCATCATTCCGTATTCTGTAAACTGTAATACTGCATAGTTCCTAATGCTGCGCTTTTCTACTATTTTATCTGAAGTGGAATTGCTGCCGCCTCAGCTTCGACCATGGGCGGTGCAATTCCGGCGAGTGAGTGCGCTTTGACGACTTGCCAGACGGTGTCCTGTATTATCGCGGCGAGTTCGGCATCCATATCCTTGTAGGGAGCGGTTGGCAATCCTTTTGGATCATCCTGAAACAGGGTAGCGTAAAAGGTGCATCCGACGACATACGAGCCGATATTGGTCAGGTGGATTCCGTCGGCGTACAGCTCTTTGACGCTCTTGAAACCCTTCACTTTGCCCGCCTTCATGCGCAGGTTCAGCTCGTACAGCACATCCCCGACCGGCACGAGAAGAATACGTTTGCTGAGCGCGGGATAGGCTTTCCGTAGCGCATCGGTGACCTTCTCAAAATAGTCGCGGCTCTCTTCTGTGTTGTCCCACCCTCCGGTGTAAGACCGCAGCCACTTTTTATCGTAGCCGAGTGCGCCGTCATTTTCCCGACGAGGCCAGCGTGAATAGATGTAAATACGTAGTTCGGGGCTTTTCTGGAGCGCGAGATCGATAAAGTTCTTTGCCATCACCAGATCGCCGTCTTTGCCGACCAGATGCCGATCGAAAGGTTCGAGCGTCAGCACATCCCACACTTCGTTTTTGAGCGCGTTGGGGTAGTAGCCCGACGAGTCTTCTTTGAAACCTGAAGCAGGGTGTTCCCATATCCAGCTCAGTGGCGCGCCTGGGATCATGTGCCGACCGAACGCGTACGTGCGACCGCGCGACTCTGCGAGAAGTTGTAGACCGCGGTAGTTGATCATATCAGTGATGCTGTTGCCGACATGGTAGACACGCAGCGTCTTCGGTCCCGCATTGTCGAGCGCGGTCGCTCTGGATTCTGTCTCCTTGTGCTCATTCTCTGCTGGTTTAGTCGTAACAGATTGTGCAGCAAATTGCAAAGGAGACGTTTGCTGCGCCTGTACCGGCTGCAGCGTCACCAGCAGCGCGAAAACTGCGACCCAGAGTGGCAACGGCAGAGATGCATGCTGGCGATTTGCCCTATTGAAAACAAGCGTCTTGAACATTGATCGGCTTCCTGGCTATCGACTTATTAGCTGGCTGAGGAATGACGAACCGAAACGAGATACGAATAATTCGATTATACCACCGCGCTGATACTGGCGCGATTTTCAGACGGTCTGACTTTCTTCGGCAGGCGATTCGTCGATGATGCCCAGTCGCCGAAGCAGGGGCGTCATCGTGATTCCCTGCACGACGATCGAGAAGGCAACGACCGCAAAAGTGACGATCACAATTGTTTCCCGGAATGGCATATTGGGCGGCAGTCCAAGCACCAGCGCAAGTGCAAGCGCGCCGCGCAGCCCGCCCCAGAAGAGAATATGCTGATTATGCATCGGAACGCGCCACCGCGAGCGGGCGAAAAGGGCACAGCAGGGATAGACCGCGAGCGCGCGCCCGAGGATCACGAGCAGGTTTACCACGACTACCGTCGTCCACACAGCGGAGAAATTGTGATGTCCGAGACGTGCTCCGATCAACAAAAATATCAGGGAGTTGGCGACGAAACCGCTGAACTCCCAGAAGGTCGTGACGGCATCGCGTCCCTGCTCAGTCAGTGTCCCGAGCGCGCCGATATTGCCGACGAGTATACCGGTCGTGAGGGTTGCGAGTACGCCGGAGAGGTGAAAATGCTCCGCGAGCAGGAACGAGCCGTAGGCAGCCACCGTCGTAAAGGCGATCTCGACGAGGTGATCCTGCGTGTGCCCGACAAGCGCAAGCATCAGCCCGCCCACGACTGCGCCGCATAATATGCCGCCGATAACGGTCGTCAAAAAGGAAACACCGATCGCCCCGACAGAGAAGGAGCCGCCCAGGATCGCCGCCTGCGCGACCCCGAACAGCACGACCGCCGTGCCATCGTTGAGCACACTTTCCGCCTCGACCAGTAGTTGAAGACGCCCTTTTACGCCCGCCTCTTTGAAAGTCGCGATCACGGAAACGGGGTCGGTGGCGGACAGGACGACGCCGAGCAGCAGGGCGGGCGCCCACGACCAGCCGACAAGATAGTGCATCCCTGCGGCGATCAGAGCTGTCGAAATCAGGACGCCGAGCGTCGCAAGCGTCAGTGTCAGCACGAGGTCTTTTCGCAGCCCTTTCCAGGACATGTGAAAAGCGGCTTCGAAGATCAGGGGCGGCAGCAGTGTCGTGAAAATGAGGTCTTTGGTCAGGTTTATGACGGGGGTAATTGGCAGCAGCGCGATCAGCGCCCCCGCCACGACCAGCCCGACGGTGTAGGGCAGACGCAGGCGGCGCGCGAGGATGGAGACCACTGCCGCGACCAGCAACAGGACTTCGACGCGCTCGACTACCAGACCCACCCATCACCTCCCTGCATACAATTACGTCACAAATTGAATTCGGAAACGCCGGAGAGTCCGCTGTGGGACATCCCCGGCGCAACAGCCATTACGTGATGCAACAGGAGGCGCATCAACGAAGAAGTGAGGAACCTATTCACTAATCCATTTCCCGCTCCAATAACGCAGCGGAGGGGAACAGAGAACATCACCAGTCAGCCTTTATTTGCACACTGACACACTGGCTGAATAGCAGCGAAATCGGCTTATTTTGCTCGTAGAGCGTCACGGATTTCGGTCAGCAGCGCTTCCTGGCGGGTCGGCTCTTCCACCACTTCGACAGTGACCGGCTCTTTCTTAAAGCGGTTGAGCTGCTTGACGACAAGGAAAATCGCAAAGGCGATGATCAGGAAGTTGATCACATTGTTGATGAACTGCCCGTAGTTGATCGTGGCATAGCCTAACTTTTTCGCCTCGGCAAGCGCAGGGTGCTGATCGTTCGACAGATTGTAATACATATCGGCAAAATTGACCTTGCCGAGGATGCGCCCGATGAGCGGCATAAACAAATCTTCGACGAGCGAGGTAACGATCTTTCCGAATGCGGCTCCGATGATGACAGCGACGGCAAGGTCGATCACGTTGCCCTTGATTGCGAATTCTCTGAATTCTTTAAGCATCCTGGCTCCCCTTCCTAAGGTATAAACAGCAAGTCGAGCGTACAGGCACAAGGAACTCTGCCATACTGGATCAGCGGATAGATGTGCATTACCGTTCGTTTCGGCAGGCGCTAATTCCTGCCTATATTGTATTGTCACGCACGATTATCATCCTGAGAAGTGGCTTAGATCGGGGCGCAGACGGTGGAACTCTGTCTGATTTTGCACGCTGCGCGCCACTGCCAGAATCACGTCCTCTCGATAGAGGCGACCGATGAACGAAACGCTCGACGGCAGCACACGATCCGGCACCGGCGCTTTCGACTTGTCCGATTCCGCTTTGCCTGCATCTGCTTTGTCAGATTCCGCTCCGTCCGGTTTGCCCATATACGTTCCCTGTGGGATCACGATCTCCGGATGTCCGCACATATTGGTCAACCCGAGTGCGTCCATGCCTGGTGAGACCGTGACGAACAGATCGAGATCCCCAAGCTCCTGCTCGAACCGGTGCATCGCGACACCGCGCAGACGTTGCGCCTGCAAATATTCGACTGCGGGAACGTGACGTGCGGCGCGGAAGAAGTCCGGCCACAGTGAGTTTTTCACCTCGTTGACGCGCCCGCTGCGGGTGAGCGCGTCGAAGGCAGAAGCAGATTCGACATCGAGGATCGTGTAGCAGGGCGCGGGCAACGGCGTCAGTATCAGCGGGCGCAATTCTGCTCCTTGCGCCTGTAGAAAATGAAGCGCAGGTATGCGCGCAATATGCTCACTGAAAGGCGTTTTGTCATCGTGAGCGACCAGAAAGCCGATTCTAAGACGCGGCAGAATGTTCTTCGCACTGTAGAGGAACGGTCGCGAGACAGACGCAGGATCGCGTGGATCGGCTCCGCATAGGGCAGCGAGTACGAGCGCGCAGTCTTCCGCCGCGCGGCAGATCGGACCGACTTTGTCCATCGTACTGCTCAGCTCCATTGCCCCGTAGCGGCTGACTCTGCCGAAGGTCGGGCGCAGCCCGGTCACTCGACAGCGCTGGCTGGGCGAGACGATACTGCCGAGCGTTTCGGTGCCGATCGCGAAGGCGACGAGCCCGGCGGCGGTCGCGGACGCCGATCCTGCGCTCGACCCGCTGGAACCCTCCTGCGGATTCCATGGGTTTTTGGTCATCCCCTTATTCCAGACGTCATCCATTGCCAGCGACCCCATGCTCAGTTTGGCACAGAGGACCGCGCCCGCTGCCGCAAGCCGCTCGACGACCGCTGAGTCGTGATCGAAAATCTGCCCGACATACGGAGCCGCGCCCCACTCTGTCGGAATGCCCTTCGTCGCAAACAGGTCTTTGATTCCGTAGGGAATGCCGTGTAATGCGCTGCGACTCTTGCCAGCTTCGAGTTCAGTATCGGCGACAGCCGCCTGTTTGAGCGCGAGTTCCTCTGTAAGTGTAACGACGCAGAGCAGTTTGTCGCCATAGCGCTTGAGGCGATCCAGGTAGATATGGGTGAGTCGAGCCGAGGTGATCTGGCGTGTGTGCAGCAGGTGACTCAATTCGCAAACGCTCAAGAACGCGATGTCTTCATCGGACATTTTCTCGATTGACAGTTTGCCAACCGACGACGGCTTTGCCTGAACGCGGGCATTGTGTATCGAGCCACCACCGATCGGTACGAAGGGCGTCGGGGGGGCGGGCAGTCCATCGGGGGTCTGTTTACGGAGTTCGGCGAAGGTTGCGGGCAGTTGGCGAACGGACTCGAGCATCTGTGTGCGTTCCGCGTCGGTAAAAGTGAGTCCGGCGACTTTCTCCGCCGCTTTCAGGTCGTCGAGGGTCAACGCAGTATCGGTGGCTGTATCGGGAGCAGGTTCAGGCGTCATGGGCTGGTTCGCTGTCGCGGCGACCGGCAGCGCGCTCGCCGCCGCTGTCGTCAGTACCGCTTTCAACATCTCCTTGCGTGTGATTTGCTTTTTTTGTTTTTGTGTCATTGTGTGCTGGCTCATCGGGAATTCCGGGGACGACTCGACTATATTCATGAATACGCGGCCAGTGATAGCCGCTTGCCAACCGGATTGCTTTCGTGTACACTGTAGGCGAATGAATACAATCACCTCTGAATGGTGATTTTGATGGGAAGGAGTCTCGAAGTTATGACTCATGTGATTAGTATACGCTTGAAAGACGACCAGATCGACCGATTGAAGTGGTTTGCGCGGCGAATGGGTAAAAGTCAGAGTGAAATGGGCGCACAATTCATCGAAGAATCGATGCGGGAAGCTGAGTTTGCCTACATCGAATTTCGAGACTCGGTACTCGGCCGAATCCCTTATATGAAGGATTCTAATCTGGCAGTCTGGGAAGTGATTATGATTGCACAGGATCATGCGATGGACACCGAGCGTGTCGCGGCCTATTTTAGCAGACCGCGCGCGTGGATCAACGCTGCCTTTAATTACTATGAAGAATTTCGCAACGAGATCGACCCGATGCTGGAAGATAATCGTTCGATGACGTTCGATAAGCTCAAACGTCTATTGCCCGGTCTGGAGACTTTGCAGCGGTCTGATGATGTTTTGGAGCAGGAACAGGCAAAATAATGCTGGAACTGCTTCTGGATGAAAACATCTCCAATGAGATCGCTCGTCAGGTATCAGCGAAGCGTCCTGGCATCCCGATCTTCAGCGTGCAGGATTGGGAAGGGGGAAGATTGAAGGGCGTTAGCGATGAGGAGGTGCTGCGTGCCGCTCAGGAAGCAGGACTGACGCTGGTCACCTACGATGTCAACACAATTCCCCTGCTGCTGGTTCGTCTTGCGAACGAAGCGTTTGTTCACTGCGGCGTCGTCTTTATAAACAATACCACTATGCGCTCCAATGATTATGGCAGTCTGGTACGGTCTTTGATTCAACTTTATGACGCAGAAAACGAGGGGGAGTGGAAAGATCGCCTCTTCTTCCTGCCATCACCCCGCTGAAGGAGCTTTCAGCATCTCTTTGCGTGTGACTTGCTCATTTTTTGCTTCTTTTTGCTCGTTTCTTATGGTAGTGCTTTTACTCATGTCGTAATGTCTTCTGTCGTACCTCGATGAGGGCGTTCATACCAACAAGCATTTCCTGCAGGCGCGCCAGACCTCGTCTCTGCAAAAATTCACCTCTCTTAAATCAACCGCTGTTCAACCGGAAACCACAGGCAGTTGCCGGGTCCATTCGCCCAGGCACGTTTCGAGTGCAGCAATCTCAGCACGAAGCGCATTGTATTCCGTTACTACGACAGTGTGCTGCGCCTCCAGCACATCTGCCCGATCTCGAACCTCCTTCAGTTCCTGCAACCGACCAGGCAAATTCTGCTTTGCGTCTATCGCGGCGCAGCCTGCCTCGTAAACTGCCTGCTCGTCGGGTGTCAACGGTTCGCCCTTCGCCCATCAATCATGC
Source organism: Chthonomonadales bacterium (assembly GCA_038216735.1). Classification (GTDB taxonomy): domain Bacteria; phylum Armatimonadota; class Chthonomonadetes; order Chthonomonadales; family Chthonomonadaceae; genus JBBQPY01. The sequence goes on along the minus strand of JBBQPY010000041.1, from coordinate 3,749 downwards.
AGCGGCAGCCAGGCTTTATAAGTCGCTTCATCCATTCGCATATCACTTTCGCGTTATCACACTACTGCTCTTGATTTTACCATAACCGAGAAGCGCTAACAAAAAGCCCTCTTCACAATTGTGAAGAGGGGTGAGTCAGGAATGAGCGCGCAGCTATTTGCCGGAGCGCAGGGTCTCCTGCACGATCGTCGTCTGTTCGTTCGGGACGCTTCCGAATGCGCGCTTTGTGTTTTTCTTCAGGACACCGATGCTGCGCAGTATCTTCGTGACCGGATCGAAATAGTCGTCGGCGACGCGCTCTTTCATCGGTATGATCGCGTTGTCAGTGATATGGATATGCTCTGGGCACACCTCAGTACAACACTTCGTAATGTTGCACATCCCGACGCCCGCCTCACCTTTCAGCTGCTCATGCCGGTTCAAATCGTCGAGCGGGTGCATTTCCAGCCCCGCGATACGCACCATCTGGCGCGGGCCGAAGAAGGCATCCTTGCGGTTATGCTCTCGGATCACATGACAGACATCCTGGCAGAGGAAGCACTCGATGCACTTGCGGAACTCTTGCACGCGGTCGACATCAATCTGCTGCATCGACAGCGGCTTGCCTGCCACATCGGGACGCAGCGTCAGCGGTGGGATTTTCGCCGCCATCTTATAGTTCCACGAGACGTCCGTCACCAGGTCTTTGAGCAGCGGAAACGCCCGCATCGGACCGACTGTGATCTTGCCTGTCGGGAACTGATCTACGCGCGTTTTGCACATTAGCGCAGGCTGCCCATCGATCTCCGCGCTGCACGACCCGCACTTCGCCGCCTTACAGTTCCACCGGCAGGCGAGCGTGGAGTCTTCCGTCCGCTGAATATGATGAATCGCGTCCAGTACCACCATTCCCGGCGCGATCGGAACCGTATACTCCTGCATATGCCCACCGGAGGCATCGCCCCGAAATACGCGCAGGGTCACATTGCCCATCGCATTTACTGCTTGATTTTCCATCAACTCGCTCCTGTATGCAATTCCAAATCGAACACCCTAACGACTGTCCTACCCAGATGAAATACACTTGGGCCTGAAGTCCCAGTCTGGAGTTGCGAAGCCCGCCTTCGCGGGCTGAGACCGCGACTAATTCGTGTACCACGATACCTGCTAATGTTAGAGCAGCGCCTTCAGTTCATCGGGCATCGGCTCCAGCAGACGCCGCTCGATTTCGACCCGGTCCCCGCGTTTCTTCGCGATCAGATTGTACTTGCCCCAGTACGCGTCGTCCTTCTGTGGGAAGTCCAGCCGCCACTGCGCCCCACGGCTTTCCTGACGCTCCAGCGCGCAGCGCACGATCACCTCCGAAGTGCGCAGCATAAACCGTACGTCTCGCGCCGCATGCCAGCCAGGATTGTAAAAACGATCGCCATTCACATGAAGATTCAACGCCCGCTTCTGAAGTTCCTGTATTTTTTCCAAACCCTCCAGCAGACCAGCTTCGGTGCGCGCAATCATCGCGTTCTTCTGCATCGTCTCCTGAAGTTCGGCATGAATCACATACGGATTTTCGCCCGTCTTGCTCTCCAGCGGGGAGAGCAGTTCGTCGATCTCCTCTTCGAGCTGCGTTCGGATCGTCGGACTGTCCAGCGGAACCAGCGACCCGGACTTAGCGAATGCCGCTGCGCCCTCGCCCGCCCGCTTTCCGAAAACGATGATGTCCGAGAGCGAATTGCCACCGAGCCGGTTCGCGCCGTGCAGACCCGCCGCCACTTCGCCAGCCGCAAAGAGTCCCGGAACGGTCGTGGAACACGTCTCCGGCTCCGTCCACATTCCGCCCATCGTGTAGTGGATCGTCGGGTAGACTTCCATTGGCTGTTTGGTGATGTCGACGTCGCCCATCGCATGGAACTGCTCGTACATCGAGGGAAGCTTGCGCTTGATATAGTCCGCTCCGCGATGCGTCACATCGAGATAGACGCCGTGATGTTCGCTCCCGCGACCTGCCAGTACCTCTTTATAGATCGCACGTGCCACCTCATCGCGAGGCAGCAGTTCCGGCGGACGGCGGTTGTTCTGCTTGTCTTCCAGCCACTTTCCACCCTCTTCTTCCGTCTCCGCGAACTGTCCCTTGTAGCGATCCGGCGTGTACTCGGGCGTAAACATGAACCGTTCGCCTTTGTTATTTTTGAGCACACCACCCTCGCCGCGTACGCCCTCCGTCACGAGAATACCGCGCATTCCGGGCGGCCAGATCATACCGGTCGGGTGAAACTGGATCATCTCCATATCGAGCAGATCCGCTCCGGCTTCATACCCCATCATCAACCCGTCGCCCGTCCCCTCCCAGGAGTTGGACGTGTACATATACATTCTGCCCCAGCCGCCCGTCGCGAGCACGACCGCCTTCGCCTTGAACACGACGAACTTGCCTGTCTCACGGTAGTAGCCGAACGCCCCGATCACGCGCCCTCCCTCTTTAAGCAGGCGCGTAAGCGTGACCTCCATATGAACATTCATGCCGACACCGACGGCTTTGTCCTGAAGCGTGCGGATAAGTTCCAGTCCGGTGCGGTCGCCGACATGGTTCAGACGGCGGTACTTGTGCCCTCCGAACGGGCGCTCTGCGATCAAGCCTTCCGGCGTCCGGTCGAAGACCGCGCCGTACTGCTCGAGTTCGAGGACGCGCAACGGAGCCTCTTTCGCGAAAATCTCGACCGTCCGCCAGTTGTTCAGCGACGCACCGCCCCGCATCGTGTCAGCGAAGTGGACTTTCCAGTCGTCGGGCTCTTTGGTGCCGTCGGGGTTGGTCATATTACCGAGCGCGGCGGCGACGCCGCCCTCCGCCATCACGGTATGCGCTTTGCCGAGCAGACTCTTGCAGACGACACCGACACTGCACCCCTGCTCACGAGCTGCGATCACGGCGCGCAGCCCTGCGCCGCCCGCCCCAATCACCAGCACATCATATTCGAACGTTTCGTAGTTTTCCATTTGGTTATCTTCTGAGTTTTGTCTTCTAAATCTCGTAACTAATATGCCCATGTGTCAGCCCGGAAGCATACACTGACGATGCGTGCATTTCTCCCTTCTTTCAGAGAAAGGATTGCGGTGGTGAATAGCGGGCGCTACTTCACCTCTAAATCGGGTTCGAACAGCCAGCGCATCTGGCGTTCGAGCATCGCTTTCGGTATCCGGTGTGCGATCATATTCCGCGCTCCACAGATCCATGGATGCTGAAGCTGCGAAATCTGTCCAAGGCGGCGTGAACGGCGCTGTATCGCCGTCGTACGCGCAATCCGCTGCGTCTCGTAGGCATGAAGCGCTGCAGCTATATCGACAGGAGCAGCAGCGAAGCCCTGCGCCAGACGCTTCGCCAGCACGACCCCGTCTTCAAGTGCCAGGCACGCGCCCTGCCCTAAATTAGGGGTCGTGGCATGAGCGGCATCCCCGAGCAGCGCGACCCGCCCATCACACCAGCTTCTGAGAGGCGCCCGATCGTAAATATCGTTGCGTATTATGTGACTTTCGTCGGTGGCGGCGATGATCGCTTCAATGGGCGCATGCCAGCCCTGAAAACGACGCAGCAGTTCGGCGCGATTGCCTTCCGATTGGCAGGGCATGTCGGCGGCGCAGCTATTGGTCGCGTACCAGTAGACCTGCTCGTGCGCGGCGGCGTGGACACCAAACCGCGCGCCGCTGCCCCATGTCTCCGTTCCAATTGTCTGATCAAGCACGAAGTCGGCAATGCCGCGCCAGACCGCGTACCCTGC
>JBBQPY010000040.1:0-33146 GCA_038216735.1 Chthonomonadales bacterium | reverse complement strand
GGTGGCAAACGGCAGGAACGGCGGCAACGCCAGCGAGAAAGACGGCACAAGGTCGGTGGTTCTGCCGCTTTTACTTACCGGCCAGTCAGCAGACGGGCAAAAATTTGTTATGCCGATGTGCAATGCAAATGACCCACTAGGGAAAATAAGTTGGCTGATCAGGTAAATATTCCGGGAACATTTGTTGTCGCGTCTACGTCGCTACCTCGTGTGTGATACGGAGGCAGATGACATTTTTTTCTGTGAAAACACTTGCAAAAAAAACGACATCTGGTATAATAGAGATGTTGTACCGATAATTACAACGTAACACCAAAAACCATCCTCTGTTGTAGTGCGTTGTGAAGTTTCGTTGATATGCTTTGGCATCTGATCTCCCTTAAACGCCATGATCGCGTTTTTCGACGATTGACTGCCGTTTGTAATAGCAAACTCAACCTTTTCATAGCCAGTCTGCACACAGAAATACCTACAATCAAAAAGCATTGCCTGAATGCACAGGAGAGAACCACGATGTACTCGACTACCCAGACCCCGAGCGGGGCGCAAACCAACGGCAACACCTCACGCATTTTCACATCTGATGCCCTCAACGAGCAGATTCTATTAGAACGCTGCAAATCAGGTGATTCCGCCGCCTGGGACAAACTCGTTCGCCGCTATGAGAAGTCTGTCTACAAATTCGCCTACTCTCTCTGCCGAAACCATGAGCAGGCAGGCGATATTGCTGGTCAGGTCTTTTTGCGCCTTTATCAGAACCTGCACACTTTCCGCCATGAAGCAAGCTTCACCTCCTGGCTTTTCCGGATCGTACGCAACACCTATCTCGACCTCTGTGTTCGCCCCGCGCATCGTTCGCATCTGAGCCTGGACGCAAGCCCGACAAGCGATGGCGAGCCCTGTGCAGCACGCGATATCGTCGACCCATCTCCGTCACCTGAAATGCTCTGCATGGACTCCGAAACCGCGCAATTGCTGGCAAAAGCAATTCATCACCTGCCTGCCTATCAGCGCCAGGTTCTGCGGATGTATCATACGGAAGGAAAGTCTTACGAAGAGATCGCCAGCATGACTGGACTGTCGATTGGCACAGTTAAATCGCGCCTGAATCGTGCCCGCACGATGTTGCGTGAACGGCTTGTTCCTTACAAAGAGAATTTTTTGCCAGCATAACGGATCACTCAGAAGCCGTCGCGAAAAGTGAACTTCCGATAAACTGCCCCCGCCAACTGAGTTGGCGGGGGCTGGTTTGTAAAACAGCAAGTAACCATTCACCCCGGCTCATATCTCTCACTCGCAGGCGGAATCTGTATCTACTTCCCCTTCCTTGAAGCTTCGAGTGAGTGGGCGGGGTGAGGGTGACTAGTTACGAAGGCAGTATCCGCACCCTTGATTTACACTTTATTTACAAGGGAGAGAAGGGAGAGATTGAATGGGGTGAATGGTTAAGGAATCAAGGAGTTAGGCGGGCTACTCAGGTGAACATCAGGCCCGGGGATGGCTCTTTTTATACACGTCTTTGAGGCGATCTGTCGAGACATGCGTATATATTTCCGTTGAAGTGATCTGTTTGTGACCGAGCATCTCCTGTATCGAGCGAAGGTCCGCGCCGTTGGTCAGCAGATGTGTAGCGAAAGAGTGGCGGAGAACGTGCGGCGTCACTCGTTCGGTCAGTTCGGCTTTCTCAGCGTTTTCAGTGACGATCACAAGCACCTGCTGGCGCGAAATGACCTTACCCTTTGGGCCAGGAAACAGGAAAAGACTTCGCGCCTCTTCCTGCGTAGGACCATCTTGAGCGGATAGACTCCTTTTTCGCTTTGGCTGATTGGCGGGAGGTGCGGCGCCTGCGACGATCGCTTTGCGCTGCTGCAGATAGAGCGCCACATACTCGCAGGCGACCTTGCCGACCGGAACCATCCTCTCACGACGCCCTTTGCCAAAGCATCGGATACTTCCCGCTTCGAGGTCGATATCGTCGATGGTGAGTGCACACAATTCCGATACACGCAGTCCCGTTGCATAGAGCAGTTCACACAGCGCTTTATCACGCAGTGAACGTGGCTGCGAGGGATCGGGCTGGCTGAGCAGACGCTTCATTTTTACGATCGAGAGCGTGCGTGGCAGCCGTTTAGGGCGCTTACGGCTCGGAATTCCGCCCATGAAATCGTCCCGGCGGATAGCGTCGATCACCAGAAATTTGGCGAATCCACTCAACGAATTTATTTTACGCGCGATACTGTTTTCTGCTGTGCCTTTCTCTTCGAGTTGTGCAATATAGGCGAAAGCATGCGTTTCGAGCAGATCCTCCGCCAGACGCGCCCCGCGCTGCAACGCGACCAGCATAAACTGACGCAGGTCGCCCCGGTATCCGATCGCCGTATTCGGGGCGAGCCCGCGCTCCGTCAAAATGTAGCTCATATAACGGTCGATGGCGATTTGTATCTCTGGCATACTACTGTATTCCGCTTCGCGCTTAGAATTCCTGCTCTCGATCGAATGGTTCTTGACTACAACGGAATCTCTGCAGCCAGCTTTAAGCGATGTTTCTTACCTTCCACCTCTTCGGAAGAGTGTGCTAAATGGGGTTGCCATGATGAATAGTTACGAAAAAGCGTTACCTTTCTTCCAAAAAGGTGGGTTGATGGAGAGCGGGTTATCTCAAATAGGTTGGGGAATCAGGGAGGAGGACCAGTGGCATTCGATTCCGGAGCGAACCAGGAGCAGTATGATGTTGAAGCGTGTGACGCCAAACTGGTCACATCCGCATCGCTTCGAGTCGGATTTCCTGTCACGCTGCCCGACGCCTTCTGGCTTGCCATCGAGCAGTTCAATGGCAGGGAATATTATGCCTGTCACGAGACGCTGGAGCGGCTCTGGATACCGGAGCGGGGGGATGTGCGGGAAATATACCAGGGAGTGCTTCAGATCGCGGTTGGCTGCTATCATCTGACAGTGCGGCGTAATGTATCTGGGGCAATGACACTACTGGAGCGCGGTGCACGGCGTCTTGAAGAACGTCTATTCGGCGAAGCAGCGTCCGCGCTGGATCAGTTCGGCGCGAGTTCGGAAACAGGACTATACGGCATCGACTGGCGTGGCCTCATTGTCATGACCGATGCGCTGCGCCACCATTTGGAAGAAGGCGACACCGAGTCCTCAGAGCATCTCGAGCACATTCTGCTCCCGCGGATTTCGATTGCCCGGTAGCAGCATAAAACCAATATGAAATATACAGAAAACAGTGGGGAAAAGTCCAAGAGGGACTAGCTATTGACTTACCAATAGCTAGTCCCTCTTGAAATTGTGATAGACAGGTTCCGCATACAAAAAATGTCTATAGTGTCAGCCGATCGACTAGAATAATCAAATCAGCGGTTTTCGCCGCCTTTTTTCCCAATTTCCGACATGTGATCACGATTCTGGGCGATCTTAGAACCGCCACGTCGTCCGATCTCCGCCATGTGATCACGATTTTGCGCTACTTTAGAGCCGCCACGGCGACCGATCTCCGCCATGTGCTCCCTATTTTCAGAAACTTTGCGTCCGCCTTTGCGTCCCGCATCCGCGTGACCTTCCGGATTGCCATGCCAGCCACGACCGCCAGTTTGCTCATCTTCATTACGCCCCCGATGCTCGCTTGAATCCTGAATAGTGTCAGCTACTGCCTCTTTGTTTGCCATTATTGGTTTCTCCTGCTATTATTGTTCAACTCATCTAGAAGTGACTTGATTCTGCACAGACTTTCAGTGCAAGCCTTGGTAATTTCGCGGAAATGAGACGGCGTGGACACCGCTGCCCAGCCATCCGTTACCCATTGGCAATGTTGAAGGATGTACGCCAGGCGCCGGACCATCTATTCGAACTAGCGTAGTGACGTCACTGCGCAAAGTTTTGTTCCTCTAGCGCGAGATTCAATTTCGACTCATCGACCGGGATCGGCAGTTCTGGCAGGACTCTGGCGAAATATTGTATAACTGTACTGAAACTTCAATCAACCGATTTGGAAAAGTCGACGCTGGCAACAGCAGTAACTATTGACGAACTGCGGATCGGTTTCTGACGGCAGAGTCGGGCTTTGACGGGCTTAACCAAACATCCCAGACATCCATAGCGAAATCGCACGGCAGACACGAAAGAGAGGTCGCATGAAGCGAGTATTGATCGCCTGTTCACTCGCGGCAATCATCGGGATCGGGCTGTACCTCCGTTCATCATTTCAACATGCCTCTGAAGCCGATTCTCTGGAGGATTTCACAGCGTGGCAACCGACTACTGCCGCAATTCGCGCCGCACTTGAAACGAATAAACCTGCCGACCCCAGCGGCAATCAGAACCGTGAGCTTTACGCTCAAATGTTTACCTCGCGTTTTCGACTGCACGACCCTAAAATCGCGGTGCGCATCAAATATGTCGATCGCGAGCATGTCGCGCTGATGTGCCCGGCACGTATGGAACCGTGGAATATGGATCAACTCGCGATGGCGATCTGGCGTGAGTCGCGTACACTTTTCAATACTAATCCGAATATCGACATTTTTGAAACATTCATTGGATCGAGCCGGATCAAGGTTGGTGAGGTACGTTCTCAGAAAGAGCATCCGCAGGTCGCATGCATTCGATATGTAAGAGCGCCGGATAAGCACAAGAGCAACGAGCCACCGGTCGAGCTGATCGAGGAGACTGCGGAAGGCTCGACTGACGGTACTCCAGCAGCCCGAAAATAGACTGGCATCGGCTTGTGCCGGCAGCATGAGCAGGGGAGCTGTAAAACACTGAATCACGCAGCAGCCATTGGAGAAATAGTTGCGGCAAGCACAACCGGCTTCGCCGCTCAGTGCCCGGCTGAGCGTCTGCATACGCCGCCTGATTTCGGCAGTTTCGTACGTGTGTTGCCACCGGGGACGAATAATCCGAACCCGGGAACGGATGCTGGCAGCGTTGTGGGGGTCGAGCTCGACCCGTTTGCCGATCCCATCATTATGCTCCCCGCTATGCTTCCTGCCGACAGCCCAAGCGGCACGTTGTACGCGCTGGTCTACTCCGCTTCTACCAATAGCGCGGAGCCAGGACGCCGTCCCGCCGCCTACGGTCTCGACGAGTACCAGCTTCGCGCCGAACAGCCTCAGATATTCGATCTTCTGGCGACAGAGTTCATCGCGATACATATCGGCTTCGCGGACCAGGGAGTTCTACGGTCCGGCACCTCCCCTCGCCCCGCGCGACTGCATGCGATGGTCTACTCCTGCACAGAACAAGAGATTATTGCGCTTACCGAGATGCCCGATTTCGTACGTTTGATGCTGAACGCCTCCAGCGTAGGAGATGCAGATATGCTTTGCGCCGCATGCCTGCGAACCGCCTACATGGCGCGTAATCTCGATTTCCGTTTTCTAGTGCGTACTGGTAAACAACTCGCCCGGTTCCTGCGTGACGAACCCGAACGTCTCACGGCACTCCTGCGTCGTCTTGAGCCTTGAACCGAGCCGGACTGGCACAAACGGAAAACATAAGGCTCTCTTGCCTCCGCCTGAAAATCAAAACTGCCGGATGAAGTGATCATTCCTCTTTGTCCCTACTTTAGGGTTGCGAGCATGAATACGGCGCTGGGAGAACCCACGCACACTCGCTGGAGTGGCGCAACAAGCAGCATCAGACAAAAATAATCAAAGAGCGATCGGGCTGCTTTTCGCAGTTCCGACCGCTCTTTTTGATAATGAATGCCGATAGGCGGAGCCAGACTGAAGAAGTCCGGAACCCTCTCCTGAAAACATGTCAGGCTCGGCAAGCACGGCATTCACGAAGGGATGCGAAATAACGCTTTCCTCACTCTACACATAGTGCAAAAATCGTGCCATATGTTCCAAATTTGGTTTATTTTACAAAAAAATATTAAAATAGACTGATATTAGCAAATTCGAGGTAGAAATCCGCAACTACATGATGAATTCCCTGCCAGCAGATGCAGATTCCGCCTGTCACAATATAATGTGAACTTGTCCCTATCACACGCTTTTGGGTATTTGCACCTTGTGCTTCTGTCTCTTATACGACATACTTTTCATTTATATAGTTCCGCATATCTAAATAGTTCCCGGTTAGCAATTTTGGACCCCGTATTTTAAGTTGAGGATGAATTGTCTCCCTACCGAAATACATCGTATGAAAGTAACTAGGCACCCATCGCATCACTCTAAATGTGAAATTTGACTGGAATGTATTCTCGCCACCTGCTTACGAAGGAAGGGGGCATGGGGTGGTGAATAATTATCTAGCACCATAGATGTTTGTCAGCCTTACCTGGTATAGCGGCGCGCTGCTGCTATGATTCGCTGATAGGCGGTGCGTTCATTCGTGGTATCGAAACCGCCCCAGAGGTCGCGTACTGCTGCCATCTCCGCATCGGTCAGGATAAAACCGAACTCCGCCAGCGCCAATCCCAGATTGCTGAGCGTACGCCGCCGGAATGTCTCGTCATCGACTGCTCGCCAGAGCACTCTGCCCACAGTGCCATTGTCATTGCGTAAGCTATTCATGCCCGGTTGCCTCACCAAAAAGATAGAATGCTATCGAAAAACGTTCGAGCTTTGCTCGGTCACGATGCTGTTTTGCCGCGTCGTCGCTGACCGTTCCTACGATTGCGCATGTAGTACATCCGTCGAGATTCCCGCAGGCTGTAGCCTCGAAGATTAGGCTCTGAGCAGAACGTCAGGCAGTTCTTGTTCATCCAGGCGCACGGCAGCGAACAGACACTCTATCTACAAAACTAAACCCGGAATACTCTCGAATGACAGCTCGCCCCCGGCTGAATCGTTTCTATATAGTCTGTCTCATCCTCTGTTTCGGCCTCTGACTCGCGCTTGCGAAGTAGTCTGACGCGCTGTTTTTGCTGGTCGATAAACAGGATTTCCGGGACGCAGATTCTGCGGTAATCCGAACCGACCTCGAAGATTGCAGCGGGGTGGTCCTCTGGTGATACGCGTTCGATTGCGTCATCGGGCGACTCATCAATCGCGCGCGGGGTTATACAATACTCGTGTCGTCCTTCTGACAGCCGACTTGCGGAATTCCTTCGTGATTTATTCGGATTGGAGGTGATCACAGACCGGCGCGCACCAGATCGGTAATGTGTATCATCCCGATATAGCATTCATTCGCATCGACGACAGGTGCGATCGAAAGCGCATGAGGACGGTCTTTCATCGCCTGCATCGCCTCGAATGCCAACTGATCGGGCCGCAGGACGAGCGCAGGGCACGTGTTCATCATAGACTCTGCGGTGAGCGCGAAGGACTCTTTGCCATGGTTCTGGATCGTGCTGCGAAAATCGTATTCTGTAATAATGCCAGCCAGTGAACCGCGAGCATCGGCAACGCCAGTCGCGCCGAGGTGCTTACCGGTGATCTCGCAGAGCACTTCCTGGAAAGTCGCTGTTGGCGAGACGACCGGACGGCCCTCCTCGCCATGCCGCATGATATCGCTGACACGAAGCGTCAGCCGCCGCCCGAGCCGCCCGCCGGGGTGGTTGAGCGCGTAATCTTCGGCGCGGAAATTGCGCTTCTTCTGCAGCGTCATTGCCAGCGCGTCGCCGATCGCCATGGCGACGACCACGCTGGTCGTCGGCGCGAGGTTGAGCGGGCATGCTTCGCGCTCGATAGAGGCGTCGAGAACGACGGCAGAGCGCTGTGCGAGCGTCGAATCGCTGCTCCCGACAATCGCGATAATCTTCACGCCGCGCGCCAGCAGCGTGGGCAAAATCGCCAGCAGCTCTTCGCTCTCGCCTCCATTGCTCAGCGCGATCACGATATCCTGCGGCGCAACGATTCCGAGATCGCCGTGCATCGCTTCAGAGGGGTGCAGGTAGACGGCAGGACAGCCGTTGGATGTCAGAGTCGCCGCGAGTTTACGGGCCGCGATGCCGGACTTCCCGACGCCTGTCGCCACGATTTTGCCCGTGCAGTCGTTGAGCAGATCGACAGCGCGAAGGAAGTCCGCGCCGAGTTGCTCTGCCGCGTGTTTGATCGCAGCCGCCTCGACTTCGAGCACCTCTCGGCCGAAGGCGATCCAGTCTGACACGTCCGCCTCTTTATCCTGAAAATTTTCGATCTGAATACTTGCTGCGCTCATGATAGTCGTTCCTGACAATTCGTTCTGAGTTGCATTCCCGTCGATTTAGCTTCCAGGGAGGTTTTCGGCATTCCATTTCGCCCCGCGCTGTTCCCCGCCGTCCAGCTTCTCCGTCTCCAACCAGTAATCGATCAGGTCATTCAGGGTCTCATCAAGCATTCGACGAGGCTGCCAGCCGATCGCCGCCCACGTGCGAAGCGTGTCGCCGGTCGAACAGGCGATCTCGGCAGACAGCGAACGCGCAGGATCGTTTACGAGGGAGAAGGTCGCGCGGCTTATCAAGCAGAGCCGTTCGACGATCGTCCGCATGAAAACAGGTTTGCCAGTCGAGATATTATACGCTTCGCCGCACTCGCCCTGTGCCATCAGCAGGCGATAGGCACGCACGACATCGCGCACATCGAGCAGGTCGCGCTGAACTTCCAGACTGCCGACGGTAAGTTGTGGTGGCTGCAGCCCGAGCCAGATACGCGCCAGCTGCCGGGCATAACCAGAAATCGTACATTGCGACGACTGCCCAGGTCCGACAGTTGTGAACGTTCGCGCGGTAATCGCCAGCGCGCGATAAGCTTTCGCTGACGTCTCGATCTCGATGCGGCTGTCGACATACGCGCCGTACCGCCAGAGCGGGCCGATCGGGTCTTCCTCACGCGCCGGACGCGCCGGGTCTACGCTGCCATAGACGCATCCATCGCCTGCCAACAATATACGCGGGAATGGCGACAGATGCGAGGCAGCTTCCAGCAGAATTCGTGTCCCCTGCACATCGGTTCCGAAAATCGTGCTCGAATCGGTGCCCCTGCTGCTTTCCGATTCCAGAGAAGAATTCGCGGTCAGATGATAAATCTGTGACGGGCGCGTTCGCTGAAGCAACTCGGTGACAGCATCGGCTTCGGTAAGGTCTGCTCGAGCTACCTCGAGAAATACAATGCCTTCGCCCCGGCTCGCAGGAGCCGCTAGATCTTCTCGCGATTCTGGCTGCGTACCCGCTTCCGCAAGGAATGCAACTGCAGGATGCAAAGGCAAAACAGGAGTTGAACGGAAAAGATGTTCGTGCCCTTCTGCGGTATCTTCGGGACTTACGACAGCGATAAGGCGCGTGGGTTTATCGTGGGTCTCTGCCAGCAGATGTGCGATCAGATGCCGCCCGACGAATCCATACGCGCCGGTGATCAGGATGCGCGTCTCATTTTCGGAAGCATTCATCGGACATCCTTCCTTGCGGCATACGTTGCGGCATAACGTGAACTCGCTGGTATTGTACCTGCTGCAGGCGTTCCTGTGGTTAAGAACCAGCCCCTCAGCATCGCCGCGCAAGCTCGAATTAGAGTGCTCGTGCCGGTATCGAAGGACGTACGGCGATCGAGCGGCGAAGGACGCCGAGTATGCGCTCGCGCTCTTCGCCGATCAGAGGCAGACGAGGCGCGCGGGTCAGTTCGGATCCAAAACCGCACTCCGCTGCCGCCAGTTTGATATACTGAACGAGCTTAGTGTGCGTGTCGAGATGCAGCAGGGGCATGTACCAGCGATAGAGTTCCCGTGCTTCCACCCATTGTCCGGCGCTCGCCAGATCCCAGAGCAGCCGATTTTCATCCGGGAAAGCGTTTACCAGACCGGACACCCAGCCCTCCGCTCCGAGCAGCAGACACTCCAATACGAGATCGTCCACGCCAGCGAACAGAATATAGCGGTCGCCTAAGAGGTTACGCAAATCCGTAAACCGGCGCACATCTTCCGACGACTCTTTGATCGCAACCAGCGTCGGCTGATCGGCCAGTTCCGCGAACATTTCCGGTGTAATGTCTGTCGAATAAGCCACGGGGTTGTTGTAACACATGATCGGCAAAGAGCTAGCGTTGGCTGCCGACCGAAAATGCTGTATCGTCTCGCGGGGATCGGATTTGTAAACCATCGGGGGCAGAACCATCAGACCATCCGCGCCGAGTTTCTCTGCATCGGCAGCATAACGGCAGGCGAGCGAGGTCGTGTATTCGGCAACTCCAGAGAGTACTGGAATGCGCCCTCGAACGTGATCGATCGCCGCCTTCAGTACCTCGAGCTTCTCGCTATACTCCAGCGAGCAGTTCTCGCCGACCGTGCCGAGCATGATCAGACCGTGAATGCCTGCTGTGATCATCGCATCGATATGCCGGAGAGTCGCAGGCAGATCAAGTGACTGATCGGAATGGAAATGCGTGATCGCCGCCGGAAAAACGCCGTGCCAACTCATTAGTTTGTTGTTCCCGTTCGTACTGTTCATAGCAGTTTGCTTCACATGGCATGCCTTGAGAAACAGCCTACGCACTGCTTGGAAGCAGATCGTATCGCGTCGGAGATCGAACCTCCGTTTCTCTCTGCGCCCGTCCTTTCCATGGAGAGTTGATTCTGCTGCATTGTACCAAATACAGACGCATAAAAAGTAGTCCCGAGTAGACGCAATGCAATAGGCTGGCGGTACGCAGTAAATTTGTTCGCGCACGGTACAAAGGATGCCTTTGCAATCTTTTTCATATAGCGCCCGCATTCTACTAACGCCAGGCAAAAACTCGCAAAAACTCTCCGTTACGAACACGAAAAAGCGTGTTTTACGGGTATATTGAAGGGGAATTGCGATTTGCCCGCTGCTGATAAGACAGCCTGTATGCTCTATTACAGGGTGACTGCGAGTAAAGTGGTATAGTTGCAGCGCAATGTTATTTAAAGATTTTGTGAAGACGTGACACTGTATTCAGGCCAGAAATGGTCTGTCGACAGCGAGCGGTCCAGACTCGGATTGTGCAGGCGATGCCGCGCGATCCGGGCGGGGAGGAAGGGTTTGAAAGTCCCACTCGCAAATTTGCGAGCGCAGTATCTCGCCCTCAAAGACGAGATCGACGCTGCAATCGTTGCGGTCATCGAGAGCGGCAGCTTCATCGATGGCGAAAAAGTGCAGCGTCTCGAGCGCGAGATCGCTGAGTTCTGCGGAGCCCGCTTCGGCGTCGGCGTCGCTTCCGGTACGGATGCGCTCGTACTTTCCCTTGTCGCCTGCGGGATCGGCAGCGGCGATGAGGTGATCACCACACCGTTCACTTTCGGCGCGACGACCGAAGCGATCGCGCTTGTCGGCGCGAGCCCGGTCTATGTCGATCTCGACATTTGCACATTCAACCTCGATACGAGCCGGATCGAGCAGGCGATTACGCCGCGTACTAAAGCGATCCTGCCCGTCGATCTGTTCGGGCAGATGGCAGACCGCGTCGTACTGTCGGACATCTGCCATCGACACGGGTTGCGGCTGATCAACGACTCAGCTCAGTCGATCGGGGCGACACAAAACGGGCAGCCGATCGCCGTCACCGGCGATACGACGACGCTTTCGTTCTACCCTACCAAAAACCTCGGGGCGTACGGCGACGGCGGGATGGTGCTGACCAACGACGAGGAGATCGCCGCGCGTCTGCGCAGCCTGCACGCGCACGGGCAGAGTTCATACGCACACCATGAGCGCATCGGCTACTGCAGCCGCCTCGATACAGTGCAGGCGGTCGTACTGCTCGCGAAACTTCCGCATCTGACGGAAGCCAATGACCACCGTCGCCGCAACGCAGCCCGCTATAACGAGATGCTGGCGGGTTTGAGTGGCGCCGATCTCGCGCTTCCAGGCTGCGAAAAAGGCAGTCATCACATCTATCATCAGTACACACTCCGACATACACACCGAGACGAATTACAAATCTTCCTCAAGCAGCATGAAATCGACTCGAAGGTGTTCTATCCGCTGCCGATGCACCTGCAGCCTGCCTACGCTTATCTCGGCTACAAATTTGGCGACTTTCCGATCGCAGAGCGCGTCGCGAAAGAGGTGCTGTCGATTCCGATCTTCCCAGAAATGTCGGACGCACAGCAGGAGTTCGTCGCAGAAACTTTGCATCGCTTCGCTATCTAAGGCTGCCGAGACGCTAATTTCCTGATCTTTTCCGCCGATACTACAAAAAAGAGGTAACTATTCACCCTCACCCCCTCTCCCGAAGCTTCGGGAGAGGGGGAGTAGATACAACCTGCCGTCCGCGAGCATGAGAAATAAGGCGGGCTGAATAGTTACAAAAAGAGATTCCTAAGTGGATTTTTTGACGACGTCAGGCTGTTCGCGTCGTTAAAACAGTCATGCCTGCCGTATCGAAAAACCGTTGTATTCTAATCATCGATTGTACTGATAATCAATCCTGGACGACACGAGGAGCCTCGACCCTATTTCCAGCGGAACGTTCCAACCTGGTTTCTTCTGGATTTTTACTGAACTTTGTGCTGAATTTCCCACTAGATTTCGACAGGAGTGACATAGTAAATGAAAGCGATGATACTTGCAGCGGGCGTCGGGTCGCGCCTTGATCCTCTCACGCGCAACGTGCCCAAACCGCTCGTTCCGATCCTGAATCGGCCGGTGATGGAGTATTTGATCGAACTGCTCAAGAAGCACGGTTTCGATGAGATAATGGTCAATTTGCACTATCTGGGCGACCAGATCGAGCAGTATTTTGGCAATGGCTCAAAGTGGGGAGTCGAGATTCACTGGTCACGCGAAGACAAGCTCTGGGGCGATGCGGGCAGCTTAAAGCGTGTTGAAGACTTTTTCAAGGACGAGACATTTCTCGTGATCGGCGGCGATGACCTGACCGATATGGACCTCACGAAACTGGTCAAGACACATCGGGAAAAGAGTGCGCTTTCGACGATCGCTCTCTCTCTCGTCGATGATCCCAGCGAGTATGGCATCGTGCTGATGAATGAGGACAGTCGTATCACGCGCTTTCTGGAGAAGCCAAAAGGCGAGGTGATTTTCTCAAACACTGCCAATACCGGCGTTTATGTGTTCGAACCGGATATCTTCGAACTGATCCCGCGCGGCACGTTTCATCTGTTCGGTAAGCAGGTCTTTCCGATGCTCCTCGAGCAACGCCATCCTCTCTTCGGGCATTTGACCGCTGCGTATTGGAAGGACGTCGGGAACCTGAAAATCTATCAGCAGACGCATAAAGATGTGCTGGAGGGCAGGGTCGATACGAAACTGCCGTTTGAAGAGGTGCGCAAATACGTCTGGATGGGCAAGAACGTCGAGATCGATCCGACGGCAGAGATCGGCTACCCGGTCGCGATTGGCAACAACGTGAAGATACTGGCAGGCGCGAAAGTGCTGGAGAACACGGTGATCGGCGACAACTGCTCGGTCGAGGAGGGCGCGACGGTTCAGGACAGTATACTCTGGGAGGGCGCGACCGTGATGCGTCATACGCATCTCGAGCGATGCGTTGTCGGCAAGGACTGTAAGGTGAAAACGGACGCCGCGATTTTCGACGGCATCATCGTCAACCCTCAGCGTCCTGAAACGCCGAACGGAAAGTAAGGACAACAGTTGTAGTTAGGTGAAAAAAGTCCTCTCCCACAGCGTGGGAGAGGACTTTTCTTGTTCACGAGTACCCAACCCCCTCCTTCACAAGGAGGTGGAGCGAATACATTCCCGTCAGCATTTACATCCAGGGCGATACGAAGGGTGAATAGTTAACGGGTTGTGCTAGTTTTCGCCCATTCTGTTGCTTTCTGTACTGATATCGGGAAAGTCTTGGGCTTAAAGCCAAAGAAACCGGTTCTTTGCAGAAATTTTAGCCCCTAGTCGCGCTCTTATCGACGCAAAACAGTAGACAAAAAGATAAAAGCGTTCAAATCAGTGCTCTTTGAGGGCTGATTTTACCAGACGGAAATCTATATATAAAACTAGCACAACTCGTTAGTTATGGGAAACTGGATGACGGCCGACAGTAAATCGAACATCAACTCGCGTTTGTAAAACCAAAATATCCCCTCTGCACGGAGCAGGGGGGATATTTTGCTGTATGAAGCAGTACGACGATCAGGAGAAGGATATCGTCGACGCCAACATCGAGTAGGCTATCGAAAACCTGACCACGATTGACCGGGCAATCGGAGACGAGTTCGTCGCATTCCTCACTCTGCTCCACCCATTGCCATGCGTCTGTCTTCGCCCATGTCCATGCGGCGGATCAAACCGTCTTCTATCTGGTAGATATGCTGAACCGTCACCTCTTCGAGCAGATGACCTTGCAGGTCATTCACGACTTGATGCACGTCAATGACGATGCGTCCATTCGCATCGGTTTCAAATCGAATGGGATCGACGTGGGGATCAACAAGATTCCACTGCTTGCTCCAATAGGCGCGTATCCCATCATGCCCATGAACGTAGCCGCCTTCCATCGTGTTGGGCCATTCTACCTCGGAGTGCATGGTGGCTAAGGCGGTATTGAGATCGCGGGTGTTGAACGCATGGTAAGCGGTGGTCAGTAGTTCCTGGTCAGTCGGCATTGCGAACCTCCATAAAAAATTATGCGTTGACTATACCTCATCATTCCAGGTTTGATGCTCACTCATCAAAGACCCTGAGGAGATCTTGACAGGCAGCCACAATTAAGGTTATACTAGTAACTACTAAAGTAGTCATTATTATAGGCGTATTTGGAAGGCTGTATCCATGTTGGGGAAACTCCGACAACTCGGGTGGGGAGACTACGAAGCGAAGGCGTATATCGCGCTCTTGCGGCATAGTCCTGCCACAGGTTATCGGGTCGCAAAAGGGTCGGGAGTGCCGGTCGCGAAAGTCTATGAGGCATTGGCGCGCCTCGTGGAGCGAGGCGCTGTCCGAACTCAGCAGGCAGCTAGCTCCGATGGCGTACAGTATGTTCCGGTTGCACCGGACGAGGTGTTGTCGGGACTGCGAGCGCGCTACTCACAAACTCTCGACGAACTCTCCCATGATTTAACCGCCCTGATGGCTTCCGCGACGGATGCGCCGGAATCAGAGACTTTACATGGCAGTGCGCCGGTGCTGGGACGCGCTAACGCTCTCCTTTCCAACGCACAAAAATCTGTCGTACTTGCGCTGCCGCAGGGCTGGGAGAGCGCACTGAAACTCAGTCTGGACGGCTTGAAATCGCGACGGGTACGCCTCGAACGCGCCGCACCGTCTACAGAAAATCCGGCCGCTCCGGGACTTTTTCTGCTTGTCGTTGATGGAAATGATGCGTTGATCGGGCAGCTCGGCGCATCCGGCGATGAAGGCAGCGCACAGGCTTTCGCAACGCGACTCCCATTTTTGGTGCGGCTTTGCGCCGACTATGTGCGACTGCGCCGTGCCGTTGCGCTGATGCCAGAGATAGCCGCCCGACTGCAGCGGCAGGACGACTGGATGGATTGGGAGGAAGCGAAACAGCGGCGGCTGCTGCAGAGTACGACCCGGGTTCGACCTCAGCCACTTCCTGATGCACCGCACTAACTGATGGGCATTCAATCGCCGAAGGTGTGCTTCGCGATACCAGCCCAGGCCATTAGTCCCATGTACTGATAGCGACGGCATTCAAGCAATCGCTCCTATTTACTGTACTGATTTGCCCACTTCCCTAAGGAGGAAACCGCATTGACAACCGACACGATAATCGAGACTAGTAAACTGCCGACCGTTCCGCACGATGTTAAGGACTTGAGCCTCGCCGCGAAAGGCAAGCTCCGCATCGAATGGGCGGAAATGGAAATGCCCGTGCTGCGCCAGATCAAACAGCGTTTTGAGAAAGAAAAACCGCTCGCCGGTCTGACGCTCGCCGCCTGCCTCCACGTCACCACCGAGACTGCCAACCTCGCGATCACGCTTCAGGCGGGCGGCGCGAACGTCTACCTCTGTGCTTCGAACCCGCTTTCGACGCAGGACGATGTCGCGGCCGCACTCGTTGCCGAATACGGCATTCCAACGTTCGCGATCAAGGGCGAAGACAATGAGACCTACTACAAGCATATTCACGCCGTACTCGACGCAAAACCCAACATCACGATGGACGATGGCGCGGACACGGTCGGCGTGATCCACAGTGAGCGCACCGACTTGATCCAGCACATTATCGGCGGCACAGAAGAGACGACGACCGGCGTGATCCGCCTCAAAGCGATGGCGGCGGAAGGCGTCCTCGCCTATCCGATCGTCGCCGTCAACGACGCCGATACCAAACATATGTTCGACAACCGTTATGGCACCGGGCAGTCCACGATCGACGGCATCATGCGCGCCACGAACCGAATGATGGCGGGCAGCACGTTCGTCGTGGCTGGCTACGGCTGGTGCGGACGCGGTGTCGCCACACGCGCCAAGGGCATCGGCGCACAGGTCGTCGTGACCGAAGTCGATCCGATCAAGGCGCTCGAAGCGGTCATGGATGGCTTTCTGGTGATGACGATGGACGAGGCGGCGAAGATCGGCGATCAGTTCTGTACGCTGACCGGCGACATCCATGTGCTGCGCGAGGAGCATTTCGCGAAGATGAAGGACGGAGCGATCATCTCGAACTCCGGTCACTTCAACGTCGAAATCGATCTGGAAACGCTGGAGCGTATCTCGACCGCAAAGCGTGACATTCGGGAATTCGTAGTGGAATACACGCAGACTGACGGACGGCGTCTGTATGTGCTCGGCGAGGGACGCTTGATCAACCTGACCTCGGCGGAAGGACATCCCGCGTCGGTTATGGATATGTCTTTCGCGAACCAGGCGCTCTGCGGCGAGTACATCGCCCAGAACGCGAAGAACCTGAAGAAGGAAGTCTACGGCGTGCCGAAACCGATCGATAAAGAGATCGCGCGCTTGAAACTAGAAAGCATGGGCATTAATATCGACACGCTCACGAGCGAGCAGGTCACCTATCTCGCCTCCTGGAATGTCGGGACCTAAATTAGCGCTCTGCCAGACTTTGGCATGAATAGACGTGGACAGGGCAGGAAGCGCTACGCTTCCTGCCCTCTCTTTTTGCCAGTTTTGCGCAAATCAGATGTCGTCAATCAGCGAGACAGCAGTCCGGGCGAGAGCGCAATTGGTTCGGCAACGAGGTCGTAGGCACGGGCCTCGACGACCCGCGTGCGAACGAATGTACCTGGGCGAGCGGTACAGCGGCGCACATAGACTTTACCATCCACTTCGGGCGCGTCTCGAAATGACCGTCCGACCGCCATCGTTACATCGAGGGGTGAAACGCTCTCGACCAGTACTTCGAGTTCGCGCCCGACCCACTTTTGGTTGCACTCCAGAGAAATCGCCTGCTGCCGCAGCATCAGTGCGTCCTTGCGGGTGCGCTTCATCCGCGACGGAACTTTCGGCTCCATCTCCGCGCTCGGGGTGCCGTCCTCTACCGAATATTCGAACACGCCGACTCGGTCGAAACGCGCCTCTTCGACGAAACTCTCCAGATTGGCGAAATGCTCTTTGGTCTCGCCAGGAAAGCCGACGATGAAGGTCGTTCGGATCGATACATCGGGTGCGGCGGCGCGGAATTGCGCCAGCAGTTTCAGGTAAGCGTCGCGGGTCATTGGGCGGCGCATACGGCGCAGCATCTCGTTGTCGGCGTGCTGCAGCGGCATATCGATGTAGTGACAGACCTTCGGTGTCTCGGCGACCGCTTCGATCACGCCTCGATTCACGCGGGAAGGATAGCAGTAAAAAAGCCGTATCCAGTGAATATCATCGACCTGAGAAAGCTCTTTGAGCAGTTCCGGCAGTCGCATTTTGCCGTACAGATCATAGCCGTACTGCGTCGAGTCCTGCGCGATCAGGTTGAGCTCTCGCACACCCTGCGCCGCCAGCATCGCTGCCTCTTCGACGATTTTTTCGATCGGCTTGCTCGTGTGCCTTCCGCGAAACGAGGGGATCGCGCAGAAAGTGCAGGCATGGTCGCAGCCTTCTGAAATCTTCAGGTAGGCGGTCCAGGGCTGCCCGATCCGGGCACGAGTCGGCGTGTTGACCCAGCGGTGGTGCGGTTTTTCGCCGACCTGCAGAAGCTGTTCGGTGCGGAAAAGGGATTGCCCGACAACCTGACTGATGCTGCCCATCTGACCGGTGCCGATGAAGGCATCGACCTCCGGCATCTCGGCGGCAAGCTCTTTCGCGTAGCGCTGCACCAGGCATCCGGCAACGACCACCCGCTTGATTTCGCCGCGCTCTTTACGCTGCAGCGCTTCCAGAATCGTATTTATCGACTCTTCTTTGGCGGCGTCGATAAAACCGCATGTATTTATTACGACCACATCTGCGTCGTGGCTGACGGCATTGGAGTCGTGGCTCGTCTCGATCGCATAGCCTTCGCTCTGCAGTATCCCGAGCATCTCTTCGCTGTCGACTTCGTTTTTGGCACAGCCGAGATTGATCAGGCTGACTTTGCCGCTGTTCGCGGATTTATTTGGGGTCAGAAGCATAATTTATATACGATCTACGAATCAAATCAATAATTTCGAAACTGAAAAAAACGTGCAGGACTCAGCATTATACCTCAATGCACTGCCTCGGCGTCGGACTGAAATTGCACTGACAACACGGGGCGACCTCACCCCCGACCCCCTTTCCTCTCCGTTCGTGCCTCACTAAGAGAGGGGGGGGAAATACAGAGAAACGTTACTGCGTTTGTCTCCCCTCTCTTAACGAGCCTGCGAGTGCTGAGGAGAGAGGTGGGGGGTGAGGTCGCATTTTCTCTCCTCTCCTCGAAACTTCGCGCGAGACGGTGAGGCGTTTCATAAGTATTTCGGCGCATTCAGGAGCGCATTGCCGCAGGGAGGTGTGCGTTGTGATTGTGGGAGGGCAGGCAGACTGCCTCGACGCTCACGATGTCGGTGACGAGTGGATCGGCACTGTGATCAACCGCCGTTGTCGCGATCGTAACCTGGCTGATCGCGCAGTTATTGAACAAGAAGCGGGTGTAGCCGCACGCGCCAAGTCCTAACAGAACGCTGATCAGCGCGCTGCCGAAGGTGCCATGTGTAACTATCGCAACAACATCTGCATCGTCAGGATGCAAAGCTCGGAGTGCGGATGCGGCCCGGGCGGCACGGGCATAGAGGTGCGTTTCCGTCTCCTGCTGCGGGTCGGGCATCCACCAGCCTTCCTCCGTAATGCCCACATCGAGCGTACAGTGTGGATAGTCGCGAAGAATATCGGTTCGCCGCAGCCCACGCTCCGCGCCCATTCCCCCGGATTCGCAGAGATCGGGCAGGATATGCACCGGTTCCTCATAGAGAGCGCGAATCGGATCGGCGGTCTGCAGAGCGCGCAGCATTGGACTGCAGTAGAGTGTGGAGAGGATGGGATGTTCGGTGCGCAGCGCGTCTGCCGTACACTTCGCCTGCTGCTGACCGAGCGGAGTCAGCGCAGGGTCTGGCACACGAGGCTGACCGGCGTTATTGGTGGATTGTCCATGTCGGACGATAATTAGTTTCATAGAGCGTTCAGATCACTGCACGAATTCATGTGCCGATAAAGCTACAATTCACCGCGCAGGAGGGTATCGCAATTCCAGACCGAGACTTCGGTCCCATGTCTACGAGTGTGTGCTACCCGAACAGGTCGAGTGTCTCCTGAACCTGCTTTGGCAGACCCTTCGCGGTCGGTTTCGGGATATATTTGCTGAAGTTTGCCGCCGTGCCAAACCCATCTTCCAGCCGCTTTGCGAACTTGTATAATTTGTCGAGATAGTATTTAGTATTCACATCGTCGGCATAATTGGCGAGCAGGCCGAGAGTGCCGTCGGCTTTATCGTAGACGAGAATGTGTTCGCCGACCGCGATGCCTTCGGCGACAGCGGCAGAGCGTTTCTTGTTTTCGCTCTCGAAAGTCTTCTCTGTGATGCGCTCACGGCGCACGAGGTCATCGATCGGAATACGTTTCTGCAAAATAGCGTCGATCGTCTCGGCGTATAATTGCGCGACACCGTCGAAATCCTGTTCCAGAAGACAGTCGATCGTCTCTGCGATGAATCGTCTGCCATAGCGCTCATCGGCGCGGGAGCGCAGCGAAGCGCCCTTGAAGATTTTGCGCCCATCATAGGTCACCAGCACATAGTTCTTGGTTTTGAGCGAGAGCATCGTGGCGAATCGCCCATCGAAAGCGAGTCGAATTCCGTCGGGCAATGCGGAGCCGATCTGTTCGATGTAGGCGCGTTCGGCGGGCTCGTCTTCGATACCGGCGGGCGGAACGAAGAAAACGCCATCGGTGTCGATCTCGATCACTTTGCTGTCCGTGTCGACCATTCGCTGCGCGATTCCCTGCACGAGCGCGCGCCCTGCCTCCGTCACGCGCTGTGCCGCGCCATAGTCGTTGAACGAGAACGGTCCGCCGAGATAGCCATAGAACGAGTTGATCAGAACCTTATATGAGCCCTGCAAACCCTCCCAATAGTGCGCGTTCTGCTCCCGCGCTTCTGGCGCGGCAGGTGGCAGCGTAACTGCAGCGTCGTGCCTATTTTGTTCTGAATCAGGCGAAATATGTTCCACTGTTTCGGGCGCAGTTTGAGCTGCCTGAAACGGGACAATAGCCTCGTTTTCACTGTGGTTTTCGGTTCTGTCGGCGGCTGCGGCACGGCGTTTGGCGTCGAGGCGTCGTTCGGTCAGGTAGCGCAGTGCAGGGAGAAAAATGCCGAGCGTGTCGGTTGCGGGCGCGATTCGGTGCGTTAGCATCAGGCTTGGATAGAGGCTTTCAACATCGGCTTTGACGACGTGATTCAACACCCCACGCTCACGGACTTCCGTGTAGCCGCCCTCGTAGGGCGTTGGGGGTTGGCTGCGTGGAATCGCCTGACCCGCCGCGAGGTACGAACGGATGAAAATCGAGTTGATCTTCTCACCGTTGCCGGTCACGACGACCTGACCATAGTTGTCGGGAACCATCTGCGTCTGGTAGAATTCGACCGGCGAGATCAATGCGGCGAGTTTCTGTGTTTCGACGACATCCTGCCGCGCATAAATTCGGACGCGTTCAGGATCAGTGCGATAGATCGAGGCGATCTCCGCGCCGGGCAGCTCGATACGGTCGGCGTCGGCAAACCCGAACACGCGGGCGCACTCCTTCAAGCCATAGCTCGTGAGCGCCTGCTTCGCCCAGTCGAACCGCTGCACGACCAAATAGGTGTCGACGACGTGTCTACCATGAATATAGATCGGTGTGAACGGGCGCGTGTTGCCGCCCGCCGCGATCGAATAGTTGCGCTCCTGCCCGCGTCGGGGTTCGCTGCCGTCGCGCCCGATCCCAAGTCGTACGCCAAGTCGAGCGGCACGTGAAAGCACATAAGGCAGGTCGAAATTGAAGACGTTATGCCCCTCGATCACGTCCGGATCACGCTCACAGATCAATTGCACGAATCGTTCCAGCACTTCGCGCTCGTCGCCCTCGAGCAGTTCGAGCAGCCCGCGATTGTCGGCGACAGCGATCAGCAGTATGCGATTGGCTTCCGGATCGGGGTCGAGACCATCGGTTTCGAGGTCGAATTGAAAGCGGTTCACGTCTTCGAAGGTCATGCCGCGAAAGAGTGACTGTCCGGAGCGCATGAGTCCCATTTTTGTGCCGCCCGCATAGGTTAGATGCTGGATATGCGCGTCACGGACACGGAAACGCGCTTCCTGATAAGCGTTCTGCGTCGGGAACTCGGCGAGTACCGTGTAGCCTTTGCCTTCGAGAGTGGTGTATTCGGCGTCGGGGAGGGAGATTTCGGGAGGTTTGGTGAGCAGCAGCCACTGTTTTCCGGGGGCGTGCTCGCGCTGAATAGCGCCGCCGATACGCCGATAAAGCCAGTAGCCAGCTTCGTAGTCCGGCTCGGCGGCAACGATGCATTCGGTGCTGTCGTGCCCGTAGAGCGTTTCGTCTCCGGGCAGTCCGGTCTGCTGTTGTACTTCGCTGCGGAACGGTTGCATAATTAGAGTACAGTATACCTCAGAGAAATTTATTCGACAGACAGCGCAATCAGTCAGGATAACTTTTTGCGATCGCATACGTCTTGAATAACAGAACGCTACGAGGACCGTTCCTGCTTCTGGTCAAGTTCTAATGAAGCAGTTTCGGGGAAGGAACCGCAGCGAGGTGCCAGTGCAGCAGTTTCCCGATCGCGAACTGATCACGCGTTGTCAGCGGGGCGATGTCGATGCCTTTGGAGAGATATACTCGCGTTATGAGCGGGTCGTGTATCGTTACGCCTACCATATGCTGGGCAATCAGGACGATGCCGATGATGTTATGCAGGATACATTCGTCAAAGCGTACCGCACACTTCCAGGATTTCGAGGCGACTGCAGCCTGCTGACCTGGCTGCTGAAAGTAGCGGGAAATCTCTGCCGCGATCGGCATAAGATGAGAACGCGGCGCGGTGAAAGCGCACTGCTTCCCGAGATCGAAGCGACGCTGCCCGATCTCACCGATTTCGGCGCCGATCCAGCGAAGCTTATGGAACGAAAAAATATGCATGCTACCCTTTATCGGGTACTGGGCGGCCTCCCTGCCCCGCAGCGGGAACTGATCGTACTGCGCGACGTCGAAGGAATGAGTTATCAGCAGATCGCCGATGTGCTGGGCTGCTCGGTAGCGAGCATCAAGCTTCGACTTTTTCGTGCGCGGCGCAGTTTCCGAGACAGAATGGAATCGCTTCTCAAAGCAGTCTGAAGTGAACCGCTCATTCTGTCTGCTGATGTAGACCACTTTTTATAGGGATGTTTTTACAGGGATGAAGCTGGCTGAAACTCGCTGGTGAAAATAGCATGAGAATACTTAAATACAGTGTCAGGAAAATAGGTTCGAAAAGTGGTTCCTGCAGAGGCACACGCCCTCTGCTCTGGGACTATATTGCAGAACGACTCGCGGAGGGACCGATGGAACTCGCCGAGCGGCATCTCGCCGACTGTCAGAACTGCCGTCATGAACTCGAGTCGCTGCGACGCGCTCATAGTTTGATCGCTGAAAGTCGTACAGAGACCGTGCCGCCGCCACGTGCAACCTGGTCGAGCCTGCGATCAAGGCTGCTGGAGACGCCGCAGGAGCTTCCACGAGGCGCAGCGCGTCAAAGCGGCAAACCGGATTATTCCTACGGGTCTGCCTTCCGATCCATATCTGGCAAGAGCCGATTTACCACTAATTTGCCTCGCATTGCGCTCGCTGGCAGCGCAGCGATACTCGTCTTCTCCCTTGGGGCACAGTTTGGCAGACCACTGCGAACGCAGCGAGTAAAACAGCCTTCCGCAGATTTACGAGTCGATCATTCTGCACTACAGGCTCGCATGCCCAAGGATGGGAACTCTGAAGTCGCAGAGATCGACTTAGGGCAGATCAAATCGGTGCAAGATTTTACTCAGAGAAGGCTGAATCCTTACTTAGGCCCTATCTCTGTCTCAAACGTCTGGTCATCGAATGATCAGGGCACCGAACAAGCCTCGCCACAAACTTCGAGTGTACGTACCAAAAATACATTGGAGGCGACCAATAGAGTCACCAATGGATTGAACTCTGCATCAACCCGTAGCATGAGAATTCCCCATCTGCATAAACAGTCGCCCACCGCAGAAAAGAGCAGTGGTACGACGCCGAAGAAGAAAATTCAGTTTCATCCTTACATCATTCAGCCGGGACAAGAGGCGCCGAAGACGCTGCTGGCAAACACACAGCCCGCAGCCGATCGCGTGATGGCTGTCGGCAATGAGAGCGATCCTGCCGATGGCTATGTTATGGAAACGGTACGTCCGGTCTCCTCTGACGACCAAACGCCGTACTAAATCGCTACGTCATGGTTTGCACGCAGGATACCTGAAATCAGGATCGAGATTATGTCCGGACAATATACTCCAGAACGTTTAGCATCGATGCAATCGTCGATCGATGCATCAGTGGTTCCGCATGCTGCGGTCGGGCAATCTCGCCGAAATCATCTTGCTTCAATCAGCGCTCTGCTGCTACTCTGCGCCAGTGGTCCGGCACTGGCGCAGAAATCCCCGATTACCGCTGCGCCGCAAGTTGTGCGCCCACATGCCCCCGCCCCTGCTGCAGCACAAGCGACCGCTCAGCCCACTTCAGCACGGTCCGCCGCCGCGTTGCCCGCTATTCTCGAAATGCTTGATGATGCGCTTACCGGACTCGTCGCTGAGACGAGCGGCTGCGTTGTGACCATCGAAGGACGTCCGCCCCGGATGCGCCAGCATCCGCAGACGGGTGGAGATCGGTCCCCTGACGGGCATTCCCCGGGATCACCTTTTAATCCCGGCATGGAGAGGGATCGAAAGTCCGGTCGCGCCAACGGCTGGCCGAACTCCTATCGTCCGGTCCCGACGGAAATTACGGGGAGTGGATTCCTGACCGAAGGCGGCTATGTCGTTACAACAGCCGAGGTTGCCGAACAGATGATCGATCCTGTCGTGGTGATGCCTGACGGCAGACATATACGGGTCGATGGGATGAACGCCGACTGGCAGTCCAACGTTGCGATCCTGCGAATCGTAACACTGGATTCGATGGCTGGCCTACGCTGGGGCGACTCGGAGATAGTGCGACCCGGTTGTCTGGCGATCACGATTGGCAATCAGGCTGGTTTTGCAACGTCTGCAGGTCTTGGAATGGTCGCGGCAACGCACCGCGCCGCCGTATCCGGCAATCGCCGCTACCATAATCTCATCCAATTTCAGGGTGCAATTAGTGGCGGCAGCAGCGGTGGTCCACTGCTGAGTTCGCGCGGCGAAGTCGTTGGAATGATCATCGCCATGCCTGCCTCCGGCCCCTTCGATCAGCCGAACGGGAGAATGAAGCCAGCGAATGATCGCTCGTTTGGAGCGTCCGATGCTCTGCACAGCGATCCTCCGCATCCAGCCCCAGGTGACAAAGAGCGTATAAAAGAGCAGGGTCACGACAATTCCCAGGCGAAAAAGCCGCTGGCGTCGGGAGCGAATACGCATGATCAGGGGCAAAAGGGCGCAGACCCGAATCAGCAGCGAAATGAACGCAGCGAGCCTGAAAAAATCAACGCACTGGAGCCACAGCCAATGCGCACGACTGTCATCATGATTTCGAGCGCATCCAGTACGGGGTTCGCACTGCCAGCCAACGACATACATCGAATCGTTGAAGCGCTGAAAGCGGGGGTGAAAAACTTCCCGAAACGTGGGTGGCTGGGATTGAGACCAGCTGAAGGTAGTCCCGAGGGTTCGGGTGTCGTTGTCGGCACCGTATGGATTGGTGGGCCTGCCGACCGTGCCGGAGTCCAGCCGGGCGATATACTCCTTGAACTCCAGGATAGCGCGATACATTCCTGGTCGGATGTTCGTCCGCTCTTCGGCGGTCTTCAGGAGGGACAAACGCTGCCAGGAAAAGTGCGCCGCGGGGAGCAAGTAATCACGGTCAAGCTCGCAATTACTGCTCGTCCCGATGGTGAAGCGATCAAACGGATGAAGACGAAGCAGCTGCCGCCACGGGTCGGAACTTCCGAGCAGCATGCCTCGATCGGCGGCTAACATTTGAGGTTGCGGTTGTTCTCAGCAAAAGTGGACAGCAATGAGCAGGCAGCAAGAAAGCGGTTCGGCAGGAATATTCCTGCCGAACCGCTTTCGTATTTGTCGCTCTGCCGATGTCACCCGGGATTGTTATCGGATTGTATTGATTATGCCGATAGTGTCGGGATTCAGTCGGCGTCGAGGGCGCGGTTGGTGCCGGGGACGACGATCCCACAGGCATAAGAGCGACGTACATCCGTGATGCGCACTTTTGCCTTCTGACCTACGAACCGAACGCCGTCATCGAGATCGAGCAGATAGCCGTCTGCCCACCCGATGCATTTATTCGGCTCCTTGAGCAGCGAGCGCGTGATTCGGCACTCCACGATCTGTGCACGCCGATAGTTGATTCGGGTTTTCTCGAACTCGGTCATATCGCCCGGAGTAATCGAAAAGTCCTCGGTCTGCGAGGCAGGGTTGGAACGCACGTAGATCGTGCGCTGCACCTGACGTTCGATTTCGGCGATCGTCGCGCCTTCCGGACCGATCACGAGTTCTGCGACATCAGGATGACAGACCAGCAGAAAAGCGTCCTTTTTGCTGTTTTTAACGTCGTTGACCTGGCGACGCAGGTCGCGTTCGACATGGAGGCTAACGCTCTCGGGAGAGGGCAGATGGCCTCGTCCCTTACAGTACGGGCACTCTTCCGTCATGAAGCCCGACAGCGTTTCGCCGGTTCGCTTGCGGGTCATTTCGACGAGACCCAGTGCGCTCAAGCTCGAGATTTTGGTGCGTGAACGGTCTTTTTTCAGCGCGACTTCCAGCGCCTTGATCACGGATTGCTTGTCACGGGCATTGTTCATGTCGATAAAGTCGATGATGATCATGCCGCCGATGTCGCGCAGCCGCAGCTGCCGCGCAATCTCGCCCGCCGCTTCGATATTGGTGCGCAGGATCGTTTCGGCAAGACTGCTTCCCCCGGTGCTCTTGCTGGTGTTGACGTCGATTGCCGTCAGCGCCTCAGTTTCATCGATCACGAGCGAGCCGCCCGACTTCAGAAAGACCTTACGTTTGAGCAGGCGTTCGATTTCCGTTTCCAGCCCATATTTGTCGAATATCGGCTGCGTACCATCGTAGAGGTGAATACGTCCTTTGAGGTTCGGCGAGATGCGGTCGAGGAGTTCGTGCGCCTTCTCATACTCGGCAGGATCGTCGATCGTCAGCTTACTGACATCGGAGCCGAACACATCGCGGATCGTCTTATAAAGCAGCGTCAGGTCGGAGAAAACGAGCGCGGGCGCTCGCATAGTGCGCATATTCTCCTGTATCTGTCGCCAGTTCTGGATCAGGAACTCCATGTCCTGACGCAGTTCCTGCTCCGTCTTGTCTTCCGCCTCGGTACGTATGATCAGACCGAACCCCGGCACGCGGATATTCTCACCGATTTTTTTGAGGCGATCGCGCTCTTTGACGTCTTCGACTTTGCGCGAGACGCCGAGATTGTTGGCATCCGGCATCAGCACGAGGTAGCGCCCCGGCAGCGAGATGCGAGTCGAAACGCGCGCACCTTTTGTGCTGCGTGGCCCTTTGATGACCTGAACGAGCACCTCCTGCCCGACTTTCAGGACATCCTTGATACTCTGCTGGCGCAGGGTCACGCGACGGGTATCACGTCCCTGATTGCGACCCTCGTTGCGTCCTGAATTTCGCCCTTCCGAACGAGGTAGACGGGAAGTTCTGGCTTCATCCTCACCCATCAGAGTCGATTGGGCATTTTCGTCAGCCTCGTCAGCTTCGTCACCGCTCTCCGCTCCAATGCTTTCGTCTTCACTACTTTCGTCTTCACTGCTTTGGTAGTCACCGCTCTCTTCGTCGTTGACGTCCTGCTCTTCCATTTCGAGATCGCTCTCCAACTGGTGCAGGTCAGCCTCGATGCGCTCGTCATCCTCGAATACAGCCTCGGACACTGCGTACTCCCGGTCGCCGTAAGCGCTCATGCCTTCGGCAGCGGCGCTATCGGCAAACAAAGAATCGGTTGAAGCGGATTCGTCAAACGACGTTTCTATCTCCCTATCGACGGTGATGTGCGTCACTTGAGAATTGTCGAGGGTCGCGATCGGTACACTCGTGAGCGGCAGCGTGGAGGGGATCGGCGCGGGGGTATCACGGCGGTCACGCGCGAAGCGCGGTCGGCGACCCCCGCTGGAACCGCCAGCAGTCGATCCGCTGTCATCACCGGTCGGCACAACGTCGCCGACAGCCAGAAAGGCGTTGCGATCGAGACCGATGTCGACGAAGGCCGCATCAAGCCCCGGAAGTACGTTTGCGACGCGGCACTTATACAGGCTGCTCACGACGCGCTCATCGCGTTCGATCTGCAGTTCGACGAGTTTGTCGTCTTCAACGACAGCGATGCGGGTTTCACGCTCGCCGACGTTGACAATAATATCTTTTGCCAAGCTCCAGTCACCTCCTTTCTGAAAATCTTTTTGTCAAATCTTACTGAAAATCTTTCTATTTGAAATGCCAGATAGCAGAGATCGGACATTGCAGGACTTATTCCAGGGAATCTTCCCATTTTGCAGGGGCATCAGACAGCGGCCCCGACGCAAAGGCATAGGAATGAAACGAAAATCTGTATTCTGGTACCGAGCCTATCGCCGTTTCATGACTCTGCAGGCTCTAAGGCGCGATCAGCCGCAACGATTAGGTACCAAAATGTGTGGAACGGAAGCGACGGGTGCGGCATCGAGCAGGGTCGAACAGCCAAAACCCGCGCTAAGTTCGGCGTATGCAGAACCGTCCGTGCAACTGTACAGTTCGCTAAATACGAATACGGAATGGTTCAATGTACGCGCAAACGCAGGAAGAAAAAAAGGAAGCGAGGAGCGCCAACACGAAGCGCTTTTCAGATAAGGAAACAGACAGGGCGCAGGACAGCATACGCTGCCCTGCTCCCTTCGTCCGCATTTATTTCCGATCCGACATCGATAGACTGCTTCGACTAACCTTTTTTGACAGGGGCGTCTTTTTTCGCAGCGTCTTTTTTCGCAGCAACTTCGACTTTTGCCTTCTTGTCTTTTTCAGTCAGTTTGGCGAACGCAGAGGGGCATCCGCCGCAGCAGAAATGCGCGCGATAGCTGCCGACGACGACGGGCTTGCCCGCCTGGGTTTTATGATTCGTGATCTTCTCACCGGTAATGGGGCATGTCCAGACATCGACTACTTTGGTGGTAGGCTTGACTGCCTTGCCGCTTTTGGGCGGTCCGGCGAGCACAGCGGACGCGGCGAATATCGACAGCGCAGAGAACAGAACGAATGACTTCTTCATGCTAATGGCTCCTTGGAAGGTTCAAAAATGGCGTCGAGAGTACCCGGCGCTCAACGGCAGCGGTCTAAAAATATTGGTTCTGAGGAGATGTGTAGCGACGCGCTGCTGAACATAATGATCGATACATGCTGTCACACAGACACTATCCCAGCGTACGATCAACAGTTGATTGTACAACATTTTCCATTGAAAGAGCAAGCATAATAGCAGGGAAGAGTACAGGCGCCCTGCGTACGGAGTCGAAAATATGGTTGCATCATACAAACTGCACCTTACTATGCCACAATTCAGTAGACAGAAAATCAACGAACTAAAGTCAGTGAATATATCGGATTTAAAAGCATGCACATCGGATTCATAATGTCCACAGAGGTTGGGCTGCGCACTCAGTACCTGAATTGGAAAGACAATCTAACGCCCGACCTCGGCATCGATCCCGAATGGATCGTAATCAACTGGTGGAAGGAAGGCGGAATGGTCGAGCGTCTGCCCGGCGTTCCGCGCAGCATCAAAACACGGCTTCGTTGCCGAATGGAAGTGAAGGAAGGACTGTCACACGGACCTTTCGAAGCACTTTTTATCGCCGCGCTCAGTGTTATGCACCTCGATGCGCAGACGCTGGCGCGTCAGCCTTACTTTTTGACGACCGATGTGACGCCGCTCCAACTGCAGGCCTTTGGCGCTCTGTATGGCAAATACCCGAGTCGCTTCGCTGCGATGGAACGCTATAAACACGAGAAACGACTTGCGATGATGCAGAACGCCGCGATGCTTTTTCCATGGTCACAATGGGCGGCGCAGAGCATGGTCGAAGACTACGGCGTGGATCCCGACCGCATCCAGGTGATGCCGCCGGGAATCAATATCGACAAATGGTCGTGTCCGCTGCGCCCACTCGAAACGCCCGTCGTCAATATTCTGTTCGTCGGCGGGGATTTTCATCGAAAGGGCGGCGACCTTCTGCTCCAATGGGCGCAGCGGACATCGGCGCGAAATTGGAACTTGCACCTCGTAACGCGCGAAAAAATAGCGCAGCCCGCAGACAATATCTTCGTCTACAACGATCTCAATGCGAACGATCCGACGCTGATGCGGCTCTATCAGGAGGCGCATATCTTCGCGCTCCCAACGCGCGGTGACTGCTACTCGCTGGCAGGAATGGAGGCGATGGCGGCGGGTCTTCCTGTAATTCTATCTGAAACCGGCGGGACGGGCGATATTATTCGCGACGGCGAAACGGGCTACCTGATCGGTCCCGGCGATGCCGAGGGCTTGACCGAGCGACTTGAGCATCTGATCGCACAGCCGGAACTTCGTGCCAGCATGGGACTGGCGGCTCGTCTGGACGCTGAGACCCGCTACGACGTACGTAAAAATATTCGCCGTACGGTAGAATTGATCCGTGAGCGGGTTGGAAAATTGGAAGTGAACCAGGAAGTGAACAAGGAGAGAACACAGTGAGATCAAAAGGGAAAATGAAACTGGCGGGCTGCCTGGCGGCTGTCTGTCTCGTATCGGGCGCTACCCTGATTATGGGAACCGACAGCGCGTTGGCACAGACCGCCTCCGCTGGCAGCGCACAGACAGTGCCCGATCCGGCGACGCTGCCGATGCTGACGCCCGGCGCCGACGAGGGCAATTATGCAGTGGGACCGACCTATACCGACGCACCGGAACTGACCGAACGAGCGGATGTGCCCAAGGGGATGGTCTACCATTTCACAATGGACTCGACCGACAGCAAGCTCTATCCCGGCATCAGCAAAACCGCGCCCGGCACCGTGGTTCCCTACCACCGGAACGTGACAGTCTATGTGCCCGCACAGTATGTCGCCGGAACGCCCGCTCCGTTTCTGGTATCGCAGGACAGTATGGGCTCGGGACACCTGCCCACGATTCTGGACAATATGATCGCCGATCACCGCCTGCCAGCGATGGTGGCTGTGATGATCAATTCGGGCGGCGGTGACGCGCAGGGCAGCCAGCGCGGACTCGAATACGACACGATGTCGGGCAAATACGCCGAGTTTATCGAAACCGAAGTCCTGCCGAGAATCACACGCGATTATAAAGTCACGTTCACGAAAAACCCGAACGGGCGCATGACGATGGGCGGCAGTTCTGGTGGATCGGCGGCGTTGTCGATGGCATGGTATCATCCCGAACTTTATCATCGTGTACTGACCTACTCGGGAACGTATGTCAATCAGCAGTCGCCCTTGGATCCAGCGACACCTCATGGCGCCTGGGAGTATCACGCACATTTGATTCCGCAGTCTAGAGTCAAGCCTCTGCGAATCTGGCTGGAAGTCGGCGAAAACGATATTCGAAGCCATGATGAGGAAGCTACCTATCATAACTGGGTGCTGGCGAATTTGCGCATGGCGTCGGTACTGAAAGCGAAAGGGTATCACTATCAGTTCGTGTTCGCTCGTGATGCAGGACATGTCGATGGCAGAGCCGTCAATCAGACGCTTCCGGCTGCGCTTGAGTGGGTCTGGAAGGGCTATCGTATACCCAAAGGGAAGTAGGTTTCAGAGCGCTGTCGAGGCGAAGTCGCATTTACACCCCTTCTCCCGAAACATTGGGAGAAGGGGTTGAGAGATGGGTGTGAATAGTCATGAGCCGGTGTAAAGTTCAAAATAAACGTAACAAATCATTCGAATTGACGCTCTAATCGAGCGTCTATACGTAGACTAGATTTATGGAACTACGAAAGCGGTCATCACACGTGAACAGAATACCGCGCTCTTACGGGCGGAAATATACGGAAGAATCAATCCTGGCGGAATTGAATAGCGGCAGCGAACACAATGCATCGGAGATATCCAGCAGGCGTCCACGTAACGTACGTACGCCTGCTCTGTTGCTGACTTTTCTACTGCCGACAACTATGCTCTTATATGCAGCCTCTTCGCAGGCGCGCACGAGCGGCAAAACGTCTCGCTCCGCGGCGGCAAAGTCCTCTGCAACCGTGGGCAAAAAAGTAGTCTCTGCCGGTTTTAGCCATGATGTGCTGCCAGTCGTTCAGAAGTACTGTGTCGGCTGCCACTCTGGCAAAAGCG
This sequence comes from Chthonomonadales bacterium, assembly GCA_038216735.1. Taxonomy (GTDB): domain Bacteria; phylum Armatimonadota; class Chthonomonadetes; order Chthonomonadales; family Chthonomonadaceae; genus JBBQPY01. The sequence continues at coordinate 1,319 of JBBQPY010000040.1, read as the reverse complement.
CGGCGGCAGGCATCGACCTTTCGACGGCAAAGGACGCGAGTTCTGTCGCGAAAAACCGGAGTATGTGGGATCGCGTCACGCAGAATGTCGGCTCCAATCGTATGCCCCCGGCCGGCAGTCCCGCTCCCACGAAAGCGCAGCGCGATACGCTCGTCAACTGGATTCAGACGACAACGACTTCCGCAGACTGCCTGCTGAACGATCCCGGGCATGTGACGCTCCGTCGCTTGAACCGCGCCGAATACAACAATACCGTGCGCGATCTGTGCGGCGTAGACATTCATCCTGCGGATGCTTTTCCGAACGACGATGTCGGGTATGGTTTCGACAATATCGGCGATGTGCTCTCGATTTCGCCCCTGCTCATGGAAAAATACGTCGCCGTTGCTGCGAAAGTGGCGCACGCGACGATGGGCGGACAGTCGAAATTGATGGAACAACTCACCACGTTCGATCCGCCCGACGCTGCTCGTGCCGCTGTTGCCAGAAAGTTTCTCACCTACTTCGTGCAGCGCGCCTATCGCCGTCCATCCGGTAAAGATGACGTAGATAGATTGGTGCATTACGTAGATCTCGCGCATTCGCAGGGCGAGTCGTTCCAGCAGGGGATCGAAAACGCGATGACGGCGGCGATGTGTTCGCCCAACTTCCTTTTCCGCGTAGAGACCAATATTCCCGGTGTGCCGGTCGCCTCCGCTCCGGTCAAAGGCAGTGGAAAGCGCGGCAGCAAAGTGCGACTTCATGTCGTACACAGCAAATCGGGAACGGACAGTTCGCTGCTGAACGACTTCGCGCTCGCATCACGATTGTCCTATTTCCTGTGGTCGTCGATGCCCGATGACGAGCTCTACAATCTGGCGGCAAAAGGTAAACTGCACGATCCGACAGTGCTCGTCGCACAGGCGAAACGAATGCTCAAGGATCCACGCGCGAGCGCTCTTTCCGACAACTTTGCCGGTCAGTGGCTGCAGCTGCGTAATCTGGCCAACGTCTCGCCCGACACCAAACGATTCACGGATTTCGATGACGGACTGCGCAAGGCGATGAAGACTGAGACGGAGATGTTCTTCCAGTCGATCGTCAGCGAAGACCGCAGCGTCCTCGATTTTCTCGATGCTCGCTACACTTTTCTTAACGAGCAGTTGGCGAAGCACTATGGTATCGACGGCGTTCAGGGCGGCGATTTCCGGCGCGTAACGCTCGTTGGTGATCAGCGCGGGGGCATCCTGTCGCAAGCCAGCCTGCTGACGGTGACCTCGAATCCGACACGCACCAGTCCTGTCAAGCGTGGAAAATGGGTGATGGAAAATCTGCTCGGC
>JBBQPY010000039.1:0-33727 GCA_038216735.1 Chthonomonadales bacterium | reverse complement strand
AATAACCAGTGCAGCAGTTTGCGTCGCCGGGTAGAAGGAGAACGAGCGAGGCGTGGAAAAGCTGCGTTTTCCGCTTGTATATCGCTGAGGCGTTGAGCAGGTCCGGAGGATGTCATAGTCTAGTGTACGCTGATTTCAAGTATCGGTTTCAATAGTCACCACCATAAATGTGCCATCAGCCAGGCATTGCTGTACCCGATGCTATCTAGCTTTATGTTATTGTGGGCATTCCTTACGCGATTGCGAGTATACTCATTTAAATATTTTGAATGAATTGGACTCTATCCGGCAGCACCACATAGGAATAGAATTGATGACGCATCCGGAGACGAATCCGGGACTTTCGTGGAACGTCACATCGCAGTGACGCCATGGCAACCAAGGAGCAGAACCGAAATGATCTATGCGAACCCCAACACCGCAGGAAGCCTCGTATCTTTCAAGCCGCGCTACGGCAATTACATCGGAGGCGAATTCGTGCCGCCCGCAGACGGCGAGTATTTCGAGAACGTCAGTCCTGTCAACGGCAAAGCGTTCTGCGAAATCCCACGATCCAAAGCGAAAGACATCGAACTCGCCCTGGATGCCGCACACAAAGCGAAAGACAGCTGGGGCAAGTCGTCCTATGCCACACGCGCCAATATCCTCAACAAAATCGCAGATCGGATTGAAGCGAACCTAGAAATGCTCGCCGTCGCGGAGACATGGGACAATGGCAAGCCGGTGCGCGAGACAATGGCGGCCGACCTGCCCCTTGCCGTCGACCATTTCCGCTATTTCGCTGGCTGTATTCGCGCCCAGGAAGGGAGCGTCTCGCAGATCGACGATACGACCGTTGCGTACCATTTTCATGAGCCGCTCGGTGTCGTCGGGCAGATCATTCCCTGGAACTTCCCGATCCTGATGGCGACCTGGAAGTTGGCTCCCGCGCTCGCTGCCGGTAACTGTGTGGTCATCAAGCCCGCCGAGCAGACGCCCGCCTCGATCCTCCTGCTGATGGAACTCATCGGCGATCTGCTTCCTCCAGGAGTGCTCAACGTCGTCAACGGATTTGGTGTCGAGGCTGGCAAGCCCCTCGCCGCCAACCCGCGCATCGCTAAAATCGCCTTCACCGGCGAGACGACGACCGGTCGTCTGATCATGCAGTACGCCTCGGAAAACATTATCCCGGTCACGCTGGAACTCGGTGGGAAGTCCCCGAACGTCTTCTTTGCGGACACGTTCGCACAGCAGGACGCTTTCTCACAGAAGTGTCTCGAAGGGTTCACGATGTTCGCGCTCAATCAGGGCGAGGTCTGTACCTGTCCGTCGCGCGCCCTGGTACAAGCTTCGTTTTACGACGAGTTCATGCACCATGCGATCGAGCGCGTCGGGCGCATCAAGCAGGGAAACCCACTCGACAGCGAGACCATGATCGGCGCGCAGGTCTCCAACGATCAGCGCGAGAAGATTCTGTCTTATTTCGATATTGGGAAGCAGGAGGGCGCGAAGGTTCTGATCGGCGGCAAAGAGAAGAGCGTCTCTTCCGACCTTCAGGGCGGCTATTACATCGAGCCGACCGTCTTCGAAGGGCAGAATTCGATGCGCGTTTTCCAGGAAGAGATCTTCGGTCCCGTCGTCTCTGTGACGAAGTTTACCGATGAGGCGGACGCCGTCAAGATCGCCAACGAGACGCTCTACGGTCTGGGCGCCGGAGTCTGGACACGCGACACGAGCACTGCCTATCGGATGGGACGTGCGATTCAGGCGGGGCGCGTCTGGACGAACTGCTACCACCTCTATCCCGCGCACGCTGCGTTCGGCGGCTACAAGCATAGCGGTATCGGTCGTGAAAACCACCGCATGATGCTGGATCACTATCAGCAGACGAAGAACCTGCTCGTCTCCTACGATCCGAACCCGATGGGCTTCTTCTAAACGGCTATCCGATTGAGATACTCTCTTCATTCGGTTCCCACACTGAGGCTGACCTCACCGCCCTGCCCCTCTCCGTTGGTGCCTCACGAGGAGAGGGAGAATACAGGTAAGTGAACTGCTTCTGTCTCCCCACTTCCGAAGATTCGGAAGTGGGGATTTTGAGAAGAGCTAGGTGAGGACGTAACTAATTCTCGGTAAAGGCAAGGCTATGAGCGCTTTCAAAACGACAGATTCTGTTAAACGGGTGGACATCACGCCTGAAGCGGCGACTCGTGTCGCACTCCTCATTGAACAGCATGGCGATCTCATGTTCCATCAGTCGGGCGGGTGCTGCGACGGCAGCTCGCCGATGTGCTATCCGCGCGGTGAGTTTCGAGTAGGCGATCGAGATGTGTTTCTGGGAATAGTTGCGGGCTGTCCGTTCTATATCGGCGGGCAGCAGTACGGATACTGGAAACATACGCATCTCACCGTGGATGTAGTGATGGGGCGCGGGAGCGGATTTTCGCTTGAGGCTCCCGAAGGCATCCGTTTCGTAACGCGCTCCCGTCTTTTTACCGAAGAGGAGTGCGCGCAGCTTCTGGTAGACGGGGAACCTGCTCGCGGCGCGTTTGTAGAGGCATAGATCCTCCGATAGTATTCTGTGCTTAAGAACACTGTGATCAAGGTGTGAACGCCTGTGTCGGCTTCTGAAGCTTGAACAGGAAGAAATCGTTTGCCCGTATCCGACCCCATGTCAGCGATTTCACGTGCCCATCGACGAAAGCGTAGTTTCCCAATTCTGAATGACCTTTTGGCGGGGTGTTGCGGGCTGCGATATAGTCGGGACAGGCGGCGAAATTGTCGACTGGCGCATCGCTCGGCTTGACACGACCCGCAAGTTTCCACGTGTCGCAGTCCAGCAGTGTCGAACCCGCATCGCTTGCGATCACACTATCGCAGATAATCGATTTGTCGGGTCGCTGCCAGGTTCCCCACGACTCGGCAAACGAAACGGTGTCGGCGGTCTGCTCGAACTGCGCGAGCGAATGCCCGATCACGCCGCTGTTATTGTCCGGCGATTCCCCACGCGCAATGCCTTCCTCCGTCCGCAGCTTGTTGATGATGGCGTAGGAACGTTTCATCAGTTTTCCGCTGTAGCTTCCATCCCATACGTCTGAATCGAAGCGAGGAGCCGTGTCGCTCGGGCAGGCATAGACCGCGTCGTTCTTCACGTACGGGGCAAGCTGTCGGTCATAGGTGAACGTGTTGCTTTTACCTCCGTTGATCGGAGGCAAATATACGTCACCGCACAGCGTCTCGTCATTGTCCTGCGTATAGAGCATCAGCCCTGTATCGATCTGCTTCATGTTCGAAAGACAGGATATCTGTCGGGCTTTTTCGCGAGCCTGTGCGAAAACCGGAAACAGGATTGCTGCCAGAATTGCGATTATCGCGATCACCACAAGCAGTTCGATCAGTGTAAAGCCAGCATACGAGATGAGTCTTGCCGACCGCGGACGGCACTGGCTGCCCCTAGCTTCGGTCGAGTTGTCGATGGACACACAGGTGCAATGAGGGGTTCGATTCGGTTCCACGTGGTCTCCTGAGCGTATGTTATGGAAAATGGCTTCCGCACTTTCCGTGAAAATGACTAACCATAGTAAAGACACATCGAAGACCCATAAGGGATCACTACCGAAGAAATTATTTTTGTCGCCCGAATGCTTTTCTTTGCTATCGTTACTTCTTTGCTATCGTTCCATGCCGCCGCTTTGCTAAACGCCGATCATCAGGCAGACAGCATCCTCTGCACGGGTTGGCACTATTCACCAGCCTTGTCTGTTGCCCGCAGTAACTCCTCAGCGGAGGAACTGCTTCCTGAGGCAGGGCGGAGCAGTGTCTCCGAAATCATGTCGGGGGCACTGGAAGCGCGCAATAATCCATGACTTCCTTCCTGACGAACGGCAGCCAATAGATTGACTATCGCCCGATTATAAATATTGCTCGGATCTGCCAGGATGAACCACTGTGAGGTCACCCGCACAATCAGGAGCGTTTGCGCTCCCTCAGGGACTATCTGCATTGTCATCCGAGCTGGACTGATCAGAAGATTTGGCGTGACCTTAACAGTAAACTCATAACCGTCCGGACTCACCTCGACATTCTGGTAAATGCGATTGGAGTGCAGGACAACTTTTAAGGTACCGGCGAGCGTCCCTGCCGCAACATTAAAGATCGCCTTCTGCTCACGAACAACAGTCATGTAAAACTCCTCCTGTTTGCTCTTTGTCCCCTTTATCAGTCCAAAATTCGGACATGATACTGCATTAGTGGATGATCTTGAAGGCGTTTCCAGAGCAACGCCGCAAAGTCGATTTCCTCTGGTGGTAAATCTAATGCAGTTTGTTCTGGCGGGATTTCTAGCAGTGTTCCCTGAATATAGAGTGGCGGAAGGGCACAGGCGAGCCGTGTCATCACATAGTGCTGTATTCGCAAAAAGTAGTTCAGGAAATAGGAGTTGGGAACGCTGTAGCCTTCTGCCAGAGGCTTCAGCGTCTCCCTTTCATGTGGGTTCAGAAACTTACCCCGAGCCAGCCATTCCGTCAGCCACTCGCGTTTAGACGCCGCATCCCCTGGCGCTGTCAGAACCAGGGCTGCGCTCCATTCACAACGAAAATGACACCAGTTTAGATTCTGTTCGGCATATTCGCGCAGCTCCTCATCATCGAAATCCAACCTGTGAACGACAAAGGCAAGGGCATTCATTACAGGCGTCCTGAGTTGCTGGATTTGCTGGCTATAGTGGCGTTTGCATATATCGAGCCACATCGGATCGTCTGTCAGGGCAAACAGTGTCACATCCAGCAGTGTGGTTCGATACCAGCCCCAGGTGCCGAAATCGGGGCGGTGACGCATGTCGTTTGCAATGTCGATAAGCTTCTCTGTAAATACCACAGACACAGCTTCAGGCAAAAAAACGGCTGTCCAGGCGATCATTGCCGCCCGATAATCCTGAATCACATCAACGGGGTGAATCGTCAAATCCCGCCGGAAAGCATTCAGCTCTTCTTCCAGAAGCCGCCCCACGCGAACGATGTCCAGTAAAGGAAAATGGCCCGGCGCGGCGATCATAAGCTACTCTGCCTCTCAGGATGAACTCTCTACAGTATTGCACCAGCCAGTTTCTGCCGCCAGAATTGTTGGAGCGGAAAGGTGTCGGGTCGTCGGCGTCAGGTGACGGCTCTGCTATCGAACGGGGCGGGGGTAGGAGACGAGGCTTCGATGTCCGCCTTTGTTGACTGCGCGGACGCCGAAAAGGTAGTTGTCTTTAGAAAGACCGGAGACAGTATAGCTCGTAACGTTGCCGACGAACCGATGGTGTGTCCATATCGGGACGGTCGTTTCGCGCCAGACGATCTCGTAACCCGCGATGTCCGGCTCCGTGTTCGACTGCCACTGCAGATCCGTGTCGGTCGTCAGTCGGCGCGTCACGAGACCTGCTTTTTGTGGCGGGGCGGGCGCAAGCGCGAGTTCGGCGAGCGCGGCAGCGTTCACGCGGGCTACCTGCGCGACATAGGTAAAATCGACGAACTCCGGCAGGTCACCGTACTGCACGCCGTCTTCGAGGCGCACATTCTGATGCTGGTGATGATAGTTCTCGTTCGGTTCGGTGAAGCGCACCGCCGCAAACCCATTTTCCAAAAACGGGATATGGTCGCCGCCGCGCAGATAACGATCACGCCGATAGATCAGATTGACATGGAAACCGCGGACGTACTGCTCGCCCGCCTCTTTGATATAGCGAGCAAGCTGCCTCGACGGCGCATCGTTCTCGCCACCGATCGAGCGGCGCAGTGTGGCTTCCGCCGCAGTCTCGTTCGATGGAACGCCCTCCGAGAAGACCCGCACGCTGTGATCGTCGTGAACCCCGTTAGCGCCTAGCGAGCTGCCGATGATGTCATTGGTGAACATCGCCTCCACCGGCATTTTGTTGAGTTTCGCCTGCTCAGCGCTGTAGGTCGACCCATACAAACCCTGCTCCTCGCCCGCAACCGCCATAAAGATGATGGTCGCCGGAAACCGATATGCCGACAGCGCCCGTGCCGTCTCCAATACAGCGGCGACGCCGGAAGCGTCGTCGTTCGCCCCTGGCGCGTCATGAACAGCATCGATCGGGTCGGAGCAGATCGAATCGTAATGTCCGCTGACGATCAGGACACGTTTGTTTGATTCCGGCAGCGTGCCAGGAAGTGTTGCGACGATGTTGGTCAGGGCGGTGGGGGAAGGAATGCGGCTGCCGACGGGCTGTACGAACGACTGCAGCGACACCTGCAGTCGTCCACCGGTCTCTTTGGAAACACGATCGAATTCGGAATGAAGCCAGTCCCGTGCCGCCCCGATACCGCGTTTCGGATCGGTCTGATCCGAAAGCGTGCTGCGCGTCCCGAAGGAGACCAGCTTGCGAATCGTCTGTTCGATGCGGTGTGCGTCGATCGTGCGCAGTAGCGAACGTATATCAGGTTCTGAGGCGGGTTTACGCTGTGGCTGCGCCTGTAACGGAGTCATACAGCAGAAAGATGCGCAACAGATGAGCAGGAAAAGAAGGAACTGACGAGCTATACAGCGCATTGGCGGACACCTTCCTCACTAAACTCGTTGGGCAGCTTATTGCGGGCGCATCAAGGGAAACAGGATCACATCGCGGATGCTTTCGGCATCGGTCAGGACGAGCGCGAGGCGGTCGATGCCGATGCCCAGGCCGCCCGTCGGAGGCATCCCGTACTCCATCGCCTTCAAGAACTCTTCGTCCATCGGATGCGCTTCCTCGTCGCCGGCTTCGCGCTGCGTCAATTGTCCCTCAAAACGCTCTCGCTGATCCAACGGATCGTTAATCTCCGAGAATGCGTTACCGAGCTCCTGTGTTGCCGCGTAGATTTCAAAGCGGCGAGTCAGCGCGGGATTGTCGGGACGCTTTTTGGCGAGCGGAGATGTCTCCGTTGGGAAGTCCGTGATGAATGTCGGCTGGATCAGGTTCGGCTGCGTGTAGACCTCGTGCAGCTTCTCGATCAGCCCACCAAGCGTGTTCTCTTTACTCAGATCGAACGTCACGTCGGCTTTCTGGCAGGCTGCCTTTGCCGTCTCGAGCGTCGTAAACTCTTCCGGTGCGATGCCCGCATACTCGCGTATGCCTTCCAGCATCGGCAGACGGCGATAAGGGTGCGCCGACAGGTCGATCGACTGCCCCTGGAAGGTGAAAGTCGGTGTGCCGTTGACTTCGGTGCAGATCGCTTCGTACATCCCTTCGACGAGAGTCATGATGTCGTCGAGGTCCGCATATGCCTGATAAAGCTCCATCAGGCTGAACTCGGGATTGTGACGGGTCGATATGCCCTCGTTGCGAAAGACGCGCCCGATCTCGTACACCTTCTCGTAGCCGCCGATGATCAGCCGCTTGAGATAGAGTTCGAGCGATATACGCAGCTTGAACTCGTGGTCGAGGGCATTGTGGTATGTCAGGAATGGGCGCGCCGCCGCGCCTCCTGCAATCGATTGCAAGACCGGCGTTTCTACTTCGAGGAAGCCCTGACCGTCGAGATAGCGACGCATTGAGGAGACGAGTTTGCTGCGGCGCGTCAGGACATCGCGCGAGCCCGGATTGGCGAGCAGATCGAGATAGCGGTGCCGGTAGCGTTCTTCTTTGTCCTTCAAGCCGCCATAGACATTGCCCGCTTCGTCCTGTTTGCCGAACGGAACCGGACGCAGCGCCTTCGCCAAAACCGTTATCTCTTTGACGTGCAGGCTCGGCTCGCCCGTACGCGTATGAAAAGGAAAGCCGCGTACGCCGATAAAATCGCTCAGATCGAGGTCGTTAAACGCTTCGAACCCGGCATCCCCGACATCGTCGCGTCGTATGTAGAGCTGCACACGTCCGGACTCATCGCGCACATCCGCGAAGGTGACTTTGCCTTTCGAGCGGTGTGCGGTGATACGTCCGGCGACGGAAATCGACACCGATTCGCGCTCGGCATCGGGCAGTTTCCAGTGCGGCGCATCTTCGTCGGTGATCTGCAGAGCTGAATGCGTGCGTTCGTAGCGCTCCTGCTCAAAGGGGTCACAGCCCTGCTCGCGCATCGCGTGCAGTTTCTGAAGTCGCTGTTCGCGCTGCTCGTTCTGATCTTCGACTACATTTTCTTCCGGCTCTTCGATCACTGCCAGCCTTTCAATCTCTGCTAAGCTCGTCGGCAGAAAATTTCGTGATTTTTCCATCCTGCCTGGTTGGACACAACAGACTAAAGTCCGTCGCTACGGGCTTTCCGCCAGGTGTCCTCCGGACACAATCTTCACCAAAGGTCTACTTCCGAATGCTCTCGATGCGGTAGCGCAGCGTGCCGTTCGGCACATGGATCAGAACGCTCTCGCCCACGGTTTTGCCGAAGAGCGCTTCGCCGACGGGCGATTCATCGGAGATCATATCGTTGTCCGGATCGGCTTCAACAGAACCGACCAGCGTGAATTCCCACTCGTCGTCGTTTTCGAGGTTGGTCATTTTGACGATGGAGCCAATGCCAATATGGTCTGTCGGGATGTCGGCATCGTCGAGCAGTTGGGCGATCTGCAGCACGCGCCGGAGCTCGGTAATCTGCGTTTCGACGAGCGCCTGTTCCTGCTTGGCGGTCTCGTATTCTGCGTTTTCGGCGATATCTCCGAACTGCTTCGAGTCCCGGATACGCTCCGCTACCTCTCGTCGCTGCACCGTTCGCAGCTGCTCGAGCCGCTGCTCCAGTTTGTCATGCCCGCGCGGCGTCAATATGATCTCGGGTTCCTGCGACATTCGGTAAATCTCCTGAGGAACGCGGTGGCACGCGCAAACCCGTTCCCTGTAAGCTCATAAGTTTGTAAGCGCTACTCTCGCGCTGTATATACGTTTTTCAGGTTCGCCGAGTACGTCTACGAAGCACGCACTTTTAAACCGCTATCAGACCAATGTACGGACATAACGGTCGATTCTGCTTCCAGCGTTCGAGGAAGCGATTACCAACGGGATAAATCATCGGACAAAAAGCACCGGAAGCCGCCGCGCAGCCCCGGTGCCAGACGGAAATCCGACCGGAAACGAACCCCATTCACCGCGTCCGATTGTTGGACGCGAGTATACCCCAAATAAGCCCGTTAGTCAATCCTTATATTCATGTTCGAGTCATATCAATGCTCGAGTCTGTCTGCCAGAGGCTGGTCCCAGAGCCTGCGCTCCTCTGACTCCGCCGCCCACTCCTCTGTCTCCGCTCGCAGGGCAGCAAAATCGGCGTTGAGGGATTCGAGGAAAGATTGACGGCGATAGGCTGATACGGCTCGCCCAAGGATCGTCTGCATAGAAAGTCCTTCCTCTTTAGCGAGCTCTGCCAAACGCCGATGTGTCTGCCTTGAAATCCTCACTTTGACTCTTTCGCTCCGCACAGGCATGTATACGCGCCTTCCGTATTTATTTGGTATCTCGATTTGTGCAGGCGTTCAGTCGATTGCTTCGATTCTGCCACCGGGACGCAGTCGGAATCGCTGTCCGCGCCAGACGATCCGACTGCCGCAGAAACTCACCACGTAGAGCACGAAACTGAAAACGTCACTGATCGGCAGCAGCCACCACCAGCGCGCGATATTCGTATCGTCGGTATATCGGGCGGCAATCCACACCGCGCTGACGATGCGGACCAGCAGCGTCACCAACAAAACCACCCAGCCAGCGAGATGAAAACTCATCGCGATCAGAAACAGCAGCGCGAGTGCGGTCCCATACGTTACGAATGCGCCCGCATAGCCCGCCGGACGGCAGGCACGCACTGTCCTTGCCCACCGCAGACGCCGCGCCCACATCGCCACAAAACGCTCCGCACCCAACATATCCTCGACCACATAATCTGAAAGTATCACCCGATAGCCCGCTTTGGATGCGCCGTTACCGAGCCGAAAATCGTCTGCCAGTTCGTCGGCGATCGCTTCGAAGCCGCCCAGTTCCTCAAGCACATATCGCGGCAGCGCAATCGTCGATCCGAACGCGAACGAGACACCTTCGAGCGCGCGACTGACCAGCGTGCTCGGTATGAAGTCCGCGCCGATGCCGAGCGCCTCCAGCACGGCGGCGAAACTGCGCGGGTTGCAGCCACGATAGGGACAAGTAACCATACCGACTGATTTACGCATGCGTTTGGTGGGCTGCGGCGCGTTGTTAGCAGGAGCGGGAATCGACGAAACGGAGGGTGTAAAACACAAAGCAGATTCGTGAGCAGAGTTGTCAGCGAAGGGCGCGACGATACGGCGCAGATAGTCGGGTGTAACGCGCATATCGCTGTCGCAGAGCACGAGGATCTCGTATTTCGCGGCGGGCAGCATCTGGATCAGATTACGCACTTTGAGGTTGTGACCGTATGCTGAAGATGTGCTGGCGTCCGAGTTACTATCGTCCTGAAAATGATTTTCAGGCGTAACAATTGCGATGTCGGCGTCTGGGAACTCAGTTTGCAGGCGGCGAACGAGTTCGAGCGCAGGGTCATTTGCATCCAGTGCGCCGAAAACCAACTGCACGGAGTCGGCAGGATAGTCTAGACGGCAGAAAGAGGCGAAGCTTTCGTAAGCGTCCGCATCGATGCCGCACACCGGTTTCAGGATCGTAGCGGGCGGCGTCCAGTCTGCAAGGAGTTGGGGGGAAGAAGCGGCGGATCGCGCAGCGGTGCCTCGATCGCCGGACAAAACGGGACGTGTTTTTCCCCATTGCCGTGCTGCCCAGACCGCAATGCCACTATAGGCGGCGAACGCCAGCAGACATATCGCCAACAGCGCCCGTACCATCAGCAGCAGAACGGTCACTTACGGCTGCCGTCGCCGCCGAGCCCGACGATTATGACACCGATTGTGATCACGAACGTGCCGATCCAGCGCATGGCATTGACATCTTCTTTGAGATAATACTTAGCCAGAATCCCGCCAATCAAGTAGGAGAGCGCGGTCAGTGGCAGAACGAAACTGAAGTCCGCCACCTTCAGCGCAGCCGTATAGGTTCCGAAATAGAGCATCATCAGCAGTGTGCCGCCGACGACGTAGCCGTTGGTCAGCGCGGAGCGCAGGACGCCGAAGCCATCGCCCGTTGTCTGCTTCATGCCCTTCGACAGCAGCGTCTCGCCGACAGACACGGCAAGCGTCGCTACCAACACCATCAGAACCACTTTCCACTTTTCCGCACTATTTTCCGGCATGACTGTTACAAAAACCTTTCAGAAAGACCTGATACCCCTGATTTAGATGCCCCTCACTCCTATTCCTCTCTTCTCGAAGCAATAGGAAGCTGGGAACGCTAATGCGCATGAAGTCGCTATCTCAGGGCCGCTCAGCAGGGAGAGGAAGGCGTCGGCGTTATAGTCGGCATCACAGACTACTGGATTTTGACGCTGACAGTATTATGAATACGCACGGGGATGTAACTCTTGGCCCTCGAGCCACCAGTAAACACCGGGACCATAATACATCGTTTTTGCCCAGTAGTCGGGGAGTTCGTGATACACAGGGTCAAGCTCACCAACTATTTCTTGATGCTTAAAGAAATCATTGATGCGACCGAATGCCTCTTCCTCTGTGACGCCAAACAAACTTACCATTTCTGAAGCAATTTCCGCGCAATACTCCTCGCCTTGCGCATCTACAACAAAGGTGAGCTTGTTACTCAAAATCTTGCTATCCATAAATTATTTGCCTCCCACTACAAATTGGCTATTCGCGCTCTAAACGCGCAAATTACAAAGGCTGCACCCTTCCCGGATTTGACCGATCATTCTTCCGCGTTTCTGCGAGGTAAGGTGGGTTTTGTTCGAAGCAGGAAAAAGACATCCGTTCGTCGAACTGCGCCACAGCCTCAACGCCATTTTCCGCGCTCAAGGGGTCCGTAAATGATTTCCTTCCCAATGGGAAGAGGGCGCGGCAAGCAACGCCCCTACACGTCCTGTTTACAAGACGCGGCAAGCAGCGCCGCTACAAATGCTTGTTCAACACACTGCAATCGACAGCGATGTCGATTGCCGTCTTCATTGTACCGGGAAACCTGCCACCGATGAGTCAACCTACCGCCCGCCCCACGACCGTCATCTACAATGCGAACGTCGTTTCGCTCGTCTGCCTCCTCGTTCTCTACGTCAGCCTCGCGACGAGTCCTGCGCTCGCACAGCGGCATCCGCCCGAAGTGCGCGGGATCTATCCGCTCGGCGGCAGACCGGGGGCAGCGACCCGCGTCACCATCACTGGCGTCAGCCTGCGTGACGCTGACCAAATCCTGTTTGACCGCCCTGGTATCAGCGCTAAGATTATCCCCGCCGACCGCACGAAACTGCCCGCACAGACGCCCGACAGCGACGGCGATCCGCCTCTCACTGCGGACATCACGATCTCCAAAGACGTGCCCACCGGCATCTGCTCGTTCCGTGTCACCGCGCCTGGTGGCGTCACCAATATCGGTAAATGGGCGATCGGACGTGACATTCCACAGGTCGAAGAGATCGAAGAAACAGGAAAAGCCGCCGCTGCAGCTGCGGTGACACAGACAGCGAAGAAAGCGCAGAAAGTCGAGATCCCTGTCGCTGTGAACGGACACATCGAGACGATCGGCGACGAAGACACCTATGCGATCTCCCTGCCAGCGGGCAAAGCTTTCGTCGCGGAAGTCGTTGCGGCGGCGGTCGGATCACCTCTCGATTCACTGCTCACGCTGCGCAGCGCGAACGGGCAGGAGGTCGCGAGCAACGACGATTTCAACGGCTCCGATTCACTGCTCGTCTACACTCCGAAGACGTCGGGGCGGTACCTGCTGACGATCGCGAGCGGGGTCGGGCAGGGCGGCGCAAACCATGCTTACCGACTCAGTATGGGCGCACTGCCTCTGCTGACTGCGATTTTCCCCGCAGGCGTGCAACCTGGCAAATCCACACTACTGACTGCCTACGGCACGAACCTGCCCGCTGTGCTGACGAAAGTCTTTGTTGTCGGCAGCGACACCGCTCCTCATGCGGAACCAGTCTCTTTTCCGACACCGGGCGGCATAACGAACGCTCTGCCGGTGATCGTCTCGCCGCTGCCAATCGTATCGGAACCGCCAGGACATGAGAGGCAGCGCCCGCTGGCGATACCGATTCCCTGTGCCGTGAACGGGCGGTTCCTACGCCCTGCAGCGCTGAAATCTGGAAGCGTAAGCGACTATTATCGGTTCAAAACAGAAGCTGGAAGACGCTGTATTTTCGAGGCGCAGTGCCACAGTCTTGGCACTAAAGGGAACCCACTGCTGACACTTTACGCTTCGGACGGGACACTGCTCGAGGAGAGCGACGGGGCAAGCGGGGCGGATGCGCGTATCGACCACACCTTCGATAAAGCGGGGAGCTACACACTGCGCGTGCGCGATCTGCAGGAACGCTCTGCGCCGGAACTGGTCTACCGTCTGACCGCGCAGGAACTGCCGCCAGGGTTTTCGCTCTCGGCAGAAACGCGCTCCCGCAGTATCGCCGCGGGCGGCTCGGTCGCGCTCGAAATAGCGATCGCGCGTGATAGATGGGAAGGCGCTGTGATCGTCGGCGTACAGAATCTACCGTCTGGAATCAGCTCCATGCCCTGCTTGATACCGGCAGGCGTCGGGCGCGGGGTACTGGTTCTGACCGCCGCGCCCAACGCGCAAATGGGAGCCTTTCCTTTGGCACTGATCGGGACGGGGACGGTCGAGGGCGGCACTGTGCAGCGCACCGTTGCGCTCTCCGATTGGGTCTGGAATGGCGGAGGGCGCACGAGCGTCGCCGCAGTCATGCCCTATTTTGCCGTCACGAGCGCGAATGAAGTTTCCCCGACAGTAACGACCTCTACATACAATCTAGTCGCTGGCATGAACCTCAAAATGACCGTGCATCTCGAACGAGCCGCCGGTTATAACAAGCCCGTTACGCTGCATTTGCTGGGTGTTCCGGACGGCATTGCTGCCGCCGACGTCGTCGTGCCCGGCGACAAATCCGATGGCGAACTGGAACTCAAAGCCGACCCAAAAGCGAAGCAAGGCACTTACAGCATTGCAGTCCTCGCTGTCGTCGGTCCCAGCCCCAACGTGCAGATCGATCACTCCACCCCTGCAATCACCCTCACCGTCGCCGCGCCAGTTGCCGCGCCAAAGTAGCTTACACATATGCCGTGAGGAGTGCAGAAAAGGGCACTGCCAGCAGCGCCCTGACACAATTCAGGAACGCATTTTCACAAACCCTTATTCCCCGCTCTGCTGGATCAGTTTGGCGACGAGACCCGTCCAGCCCGTCTGATGGCTTGCGCCGAGACCCGCCCCCGTGTCCCCGTGAAAATACTCGAAGAACTGCACATAGTCGCGCCAGTGCGGATCGTCCCTGTGCAGCGCACTCGTTCCGAAGACCGGTCGTCTGCCCGTCGCATCCTTTAAAAAGAGCCGCGTCAGGCGGCGCGATAGATCGGAGGCGATCGCGTTGAGCGTCATCTTGGTGCCGGAACCGACCGGATGCTCGACCAGAAAATCGTCCCCATAATAGTAATGAAACTTCTGCAGTGACTCGATCAGCAGATAGTTCAGCGGGAACCAGACGGGCCCGCGCCAGTTGGAATTGCCTCCGAAAAGCCCGCTCTCCGACTCCGCCGGTTCATAGTCGATCGAGCGTGTCTGCCCATCGATGCGCAGCGTATAGGGGTTCGTGTCGTGATATTTGCTCAGCGAACGAATGCCGTGCTCGCTCAGAAACTCCTGCGGGTCGAGAGCGCGTTTGAGCAGCGCTTTCATCCGATGCCCGCGCACCAGCGCAACCAGTCGCCGCTGCCCCATACCAGGCACACTCCAGCTCGAAACCAGCGAGGCGAGATCGGGACGGTTACTGAGAAACCATTCCAGCCGGCTGTTGAATTTGGGCAGCCGATCCAGGTCCGCCTGTTCGATCGTCTCGACCGCCAGCAGCGGCAGCAGACCCACCAGCGAACGTACTTTGAGCTGTATTGCAGAGCCATCCGGCATCCGCAGCATATCGTAGAAGAACTCATCGGTGTCGTTCCAGAGCGAAACGCCCTCGCCTGCGATATTGTTGAGCGCGCCCGCGATATACATGAAATGCTCGAAGAACTTGGTTGCCAGGTCCTCATAGACCTGGTTCTCCTTCGAGAGTTCGAGCGAAATCGCGAACATCGACAGGCAGTAGAATCCCATCCAGGCGGTGCCATCGGACTGCTCGAGGGTTTCCCCATCAGGAAGCATCGCGCTGCGATCGAATACGCCGATGTTGTCGAGTCCCAGAAAGCCGCCCTGAAAGACGTTGCGTCCTTCGGGGTCTTTGCGGTTGACCCACCAGGTGAAGTTGAGCAGCAGTTTCTGGAACACGCGCTCCAGAAAATCGCGGTCCAGTTTGCCGGTCACGCGCCCTTCGATACGATAGACGCGAAACGCAGCCCAGGCATGGACAGGCGGATTGACGTCGCCGAACGCCCATTCGTAGGCGGGAAGCTGTCCGTTCGGATGCATATACCACTCGCGGCAGAGCGTGACCAGTTGCCGTTTGGCGAACTCAGCGTCGACGAGCGCGAGCGGAATGCAGTGGAAAGCGAGGTCCCAGGCAGCGTACCAGGGATACTCCCAGGTATCGGGCATCGAGAGAACGTCGGAGTTGTAAAGATGCCGCCAGTCACAGTTGCGCCCGTCCTTGCGCTGTGCGGGAGGTGGTGGCTGCCCCGCGTCCCCATTGAGCCAGGTACGCACTGCGTAGTTGTAGAACTGTTTGCTCCACAGCATCCCTGCCAGCGCCTGCCGCTGCACGCGCTTCGCATCGTCGGAAATGTGAGTCGGAATGACAGTCGCATAGAATTCGTCCGCCTCCTGCTTTCGCGCCTCAAAAACCGTGTCGAAATCCTTCCCGAAGGGAGGCGCGACGGGCGGTGCAGCGACAAGACGCAGACGTACGGTCGCTGAATCCCCTGGAGCAATCGTCAGTTTGTAGCGTGCGGCGGCTTTCGTGCCGCTGCCCGACTCGCTCACCGCTTCCGTATTGCCATGCACGATAAAGTCGTTGATTCCGTCCTTGACGAAACGGGTAGCATTGCTGCTTCCAGGAGCGCCCAGACGGACATAGTTGGTTTCGTTTTCGGTGAACAGGAAATGGGGCGCGTTTTGATTCGGCAGAGAGAGACCCGACTCACATATCAGCCAGCGCGACCCGAGTTTTTCATGGTCAGCTCCGAGAAGGCGACAGCCGTCGAGATTGGTCGAGACGCCATCGATTTCCACGACTTCGGTGATTTTCGGGCGCGCGATGCCCATATCCCAGTCCCACGTATTGCGAAACCAGAGCGTCGGCAGCAGATCGAGTGTCGCTGTTTCTTCACTGCGATTGGAGACTGTAATCAGAATCAGGATGTCTTCGGGACTCGACTTCGCATACTCTACCATCACATCGAAGTAGCGATTAGCAGAGAAGACGCCAGTGTCGATAAGCTCATACTCGGGCATCGACTTGTCACGTCGATGGTTCTCATCGACGAGGTCTTTGTATGGGAAGGCTGTCTGCGGATATTTGTAGAGCGCCTTCATATAGCAGTGCGTCGGCGTGCTGTCGAGATAGTAGTAGACCTCTTTGACGTCCTCGCCATGATTGCCTTCGGGACCGCTCAGCCCGAACATCCGCTCTTTGATGATCGGATCCTGTCCGTTCCAGAGCGCGAGCGCGAAGCAGAGGATCTGGTTGCGATCGCAGATACCGAGCAGCCCATCTTCGTTCCAGCGATAGGCATGGGAGCGGGCATTATCATGGGGCAGATATGCCCAGGCGGAGCCGTCGGCGCTGTAATCTTCGCGCACCGTGCCCCAGGCGCGTTCGGCGAGATAGGGACCCCACCGCTTCCAGTCGGCAGTATGCGCGGCGCACTCGAGCAGGCGATTCGATTCGATTGTCGGTTCGTCCAAAAGATACTCCTCACGATTCAAAGTGCGGTTTCGGCAGCAAAATGGACGCTTTCGAGGGGTGTGAAGGTCTGTCCACGCAGCCAGAGTAGTTCGAAGGTGGCATCCGAGAGAGAGGCGCGGGCAGGACTATTTTTTTCGTCGAGTTCACGCTGCGACTCGGAATCGAACATGCCTAACTGCTTGTAGATGCGGGTCGCGGCGGAGATCATCGGCGTATAGCGCGCATAATCCCTGGCGTTCCAAGAGAGCGTCGATAGGTTCCAGAGCGCGTGCGCGATCATCATCTTATCGCCGAACTGCTGTGCGAGGCGCAGCGCCTGTTTATAGCGCGCCGCCGCCTCGACAACCTGTCCTCCCATTTCGTCAAGCAAACCTCGATTCAGTAAATAGTAGCACTCCTGCCAGAGATCGCCGACCGCGCGCGACTCGACCATACTCGCCTCGATCAGTTCGATCGCGCCTGCGATGTCGCCCTGATCGCGCGCCGTAGACGCGAGATTGAACAGGCTGTAGGCGGCATGACGGCGGTCACCAACGCTCGCTATTCTTTGCAGCGCATTCGTGAAAAGGGCGCGCGCCCGATCGAGTTCCCCCCGAATACGGCAGACGACGCCCTGACCATTATATATTTTGGCGATGAGGAGGTTGTCATCTCCCTGCCGCGCATAGTGCAGCGCTTGCAGATAATATTCGTCCGCACCGGTGCAGTCATGCTGGTGCATCAGGACGTTTCCTAACTGCAGATGTACGGCCGCCAGGCACGGCGCTGAGTCCATCTTCTCGGCCAGGGGTATCGCTTCGTTCAACCATGCCTTCGCCTGCTCGTAATCTCCCTGCCCCGACGCGAGCAGCCCGGCCAGATACAGCGCGTCGGCGTAGGCGGCATCTTTTCGCGCATAGTGAAGCGCGAGTGTCAGCCACTCCCTCGCCTCCGTCTGCAGACCGAGCGTTACCCAGAAGATGCCGAGGGCCAGCGCCATCCTGAGACCGCCATTCGCATCGTTGACAGCGATCCCGCTCCCAGCAATCCCGATCTCCGCGTTCGAGTCATCTTTCGATCCGGCAAATATTGTTTCGTCTTTTTCCCTGGCTTGAAAGTGCCAGGCAAGGGCGGCGCGGAGGTTGTTCTGCTCGGCAAGCAATCGCTGCATCGCCTCCAACTGCCGTGGTCCGGTCAGTTCCGATCTGGTGTCGAGCGCCAGCGTTCTGAAATGGGCGGCATGGCGGCGACGCAGGGCGGCGCGCTCCGGCAGACTTAGCTGTTCGTCGGCGAACTCGCGCAGCGTCTCGAGCATTCGAAACCGGATCGTCTCATTTTCTTCGGTCGTCATGATCAGCGAGTCGCGACGCAGCCGCTCAAGGCTGTCGAGTACGTCGATCGGTTCGCGATAATGCAGGAGAGAATATACTGACGGGCTGAGAGAAGGCGGGCGATCGCCCGCCTTCTCCATCGGGTCATCACCAGATTTCGAGGCAGAATTCGGTATCAGCGATGCGATGCTACTATCGCTCCGCGCCACTTGTGTGGAGGAGGTTAAATCCGGCGGTTGAGTACGCTGAATATCCGGAAGCGGCTGCTCATCACTGGTTGGATTGGCATTCGAGTCATCATTTGTGGAAGCACCGGCGATTGCGGTGACGGATTCCAGACTCCATCCACCGCGAAAGACTGAAAGTGAGGCGAAAAAGGCGCGCTGATCGGAGGTGAGCAGCCGGTAACTCCACTCGATCGTTGCGCGGAGGGAGCGATGCCGCTGGTTCTTTTCGAGACTCTGATCGGTAAGTATATCCAGCCGATCGCTGAGCTGTTTTCGGATCTGTGGGGGCGTGAGGATCCGGCTTCGGGCGGCTGCGAGTTCGAGTGCGAGCGGCAGCCCTTCCAGTTCGCGACAGAGTGCGGCGATGTCGCCTGCATTGCGCGGCGTGAGTTCGAAATCGGCGCGTACCCGCCGCGCACGATCCACAAACAGCCGGACACACTCATTCTGTAGTAGCTCCGGATTCGTCAGCGCGGATTGCGGAAGTGGCAGGGGAGCGAGCGCAAAATCGATTTCTTCGGCCAGCCCGAGTATGCGGCGGGAAGTGATAAGCAATGCCAGAGACGGACAGTGTTCGAGAAGTGCGCTCAACACCGGCTCGGCTTCGGATGCCAGATGCTCCAGGTTGTCGAGGCACAGAAGGGCATTGCGTCCGGCTAAGAATGCCACAATCTGATCGAAGGCGCTGATTTGCGCGGTATAAGGCAGTTCGAGCGCATCTGCAATAGCTTCGGGGATCAGGCGCGAGCTGGCGATATTGGCGAGCGCGACGAACCAGATGCCGCCTGTGAAGGTGGATTTCAGTTGTGCGGCGGCTTCGATCGCAAGGCGCGTTTTGCCGATGCCACCTGGTCCGGTCAGCGTGACGACCCGCGCTTCGGCGCCGGAACGGGCATTCGCATTGGCTGAAACCTCGGCATTCGGCAGAAACAGCGCGGCGAGCCGTTCGATTTCCCCGCCGCGCCCGAAGAAGCGCGTGTGCTGCATCGGTAGTCGGCAGGTGGTTCTGGCACTGGATGGCGCGGAAGCGATAGTAGTTGAAACAAGAGAAGCAGTCGCTATCTCCGGCTCGGCAGCCTGGACTTCGCCAGCATCATGCCCCAGAGTGCGGATCAACTTTTCGGCATACTGGCGTATGGCGGGGGCGGGTTGCGCGTTCAATTCACGAAGCAGCAGGGCTTCGAGTTCTCGATACTGACGCAGCGCGGCGGTAGGCTGCCCGACTGCGACGTAGAGGCGCATCAGATCGTAGTGTGTCTCTTCACGGAAGGAATCAGCGTTCAGAATACGTCGCGCATAGCCAATCGCTCGTGAGAAATTGTGCTGCCCGACAAGCAGATGCGTAAGCTGATGGAGTGCGTCGAGACAGCAAGCTGCCAGGCGGGTTCGCTCTTCCAGGATCCATTCGGCATCGTAGGCAGTGAGAAAATCTGCGGTACAGAGTTCGACAGCGCGGGTCAGGGCATCGGTCTGCTCGGTAAGATCGGTCGAACGAGCAGCCTGCGCGAGGTGCTGCGCGAAGAGCACGGTGTCGGTATGCACGATTTCCGTGTTCAGATGAACCGTGCTGCGATCCGCAATCAGTATTGTGCCAGCAGCCTCCGGCGTCGGCTCCAATTGATGACGCAGAGCAGTCAGCGCAATCCGCAGCCGGTTGCGCCCGCTCTCGAGATCGGTTTCGTCCCACAGGCGCTCGATCAGATCCAGCCGCGCGTGTTTCTGGTTCGGGTTGTGCGCGAGATAGGCGAGCAGTTCCGCTGTCTTCAGCGTTTGAAAGCGGTCGATCGTCGCGCTGCCGTTCCTGATTTCCAGATTACCGAATAGCGTGATATCCAAACGCCGCTCCCGCAAGCTGTCCTCTTGCCTGTGCCTTACCGCTCCTGAAGATTCACTCGAACATTCGATGGCGGCCGCTCGTCCGCCGTCTCCGCTGTAGACTGGCGTGTTGCCACGGTCGAAAAGCCGCCTTTCACTCGTAGTATAGATCGGCATAGTAGATATATGTCACTAGATAGGTGTCAAGAGATGCAGACAAAAATCGACTCGCGGAGATCAGTAGATCGTAACTTGTTGAGTCAGCCCGCCATCCACATAATAGGTACTGCCGGTGACGTAATCGGAGTCGCTGCTGGCGAGGAAAACGGCGACCGAGGCGACTTCAGCCGGAGTGCCGAAGCGTCCCCAGGGTATCTCGGAGATCGCGCCTTTGCTCGCGTTCGGGTCGTCGAGAACCGCCTGATTGATCGGTGTAGCGATCGCGCCGGGGGCGATATTATTGACGTTGATTTTGTAGGGAGCGAGCTCCATAGCGATGTTGCGCATGAACATCCGCATTCCGCCCTTCGAGGCACAGTAGGCAGTGTATTCGGGGAAAGGAATGTCTTCGTGCACCGACGAAATGTTGATGAGTTTACCGCCGGGTCCCTGCGAGACCATCTGTTTCGCCGCCGTCTGGTGCACGAGGTAGGCGCCGAAGAGGTTGACGTTGATCACGCGATTCCACTCATCATCGGTCACTTCGAGGAACGGCTTTTTGATTTCGATTCCCGCGTTGTTGACCGCGATATCGAGCCGGCCGAACTTTGCGACGAGATCGGCGACGATCTTTTCGACGTCGGCGCGTTTGCTGATATCGCCGCCGACGGCGAGGCCTTCCGTCGCTAATCCGGCGACGACTGCGGCGGCATCCGCGTCACGCGTTCCGCCGGGCAGAAAGTTGACGGCGACGTGCGCGCCTTCTGCGGCGAACCGCTGTGCGATGCCTTTGCCGATGCCGCTGTTCGCGCCCGTGATCAGCGCGATTTTACCTTCGAGTCGCATTCTCTTCTCCCTGAGTGGTTCGATCCTGATTTTAGAGTTGTGGTGCACACTGTGCGAGCGGTACCGGGTTAAAACGGCAGCGGACGAATTGGCTGTCCTTTCAGGCAGTTTCCAACGTCTGACCTTCATGCAGTTTCTACAGACGGTACCTGTCCTCCTGCTTTTGGGAGAGTGCGGTTGAAACGGGAAACGGTATGAAGCGTAGTGATTGAGACAGGACAGCGTCAGGTGAGGCGCTTTGGCACGCAGCTTCATTGACAAAGGGGAATTATTCCACTGCCTCACTTCCCTGCCGCCTCTTCGTTCGTGTCTCACTACGAGAGGGGGCGAAAATGTACTGGTAGTGAGGTCGTTTCCATCAAGCATTCGAACATTTTGTAAAATTGGATAGAAGGACTACCGCCTATCGAAACCGCTGTATCAGGTTGACAAAGATTAATGGACGAAGGAGTGAAAATGAGACCAATAAATGGATTGTCTGGCGTAACGAAATCGGCGAAAACACGACTCGGCGCGACGCTGGCAGGGCTGACTGCTGTGGCGTTGTTGACGGGGTGCAATTCGCAGGACGCGAAAAACATTACGAATGACACGCGTACGCTGGCGGGTCATGCGAGCGAATCGCTGGGCAATGCACAGTTAGCAACGCGCGTCAACTCGGTGCTTGTGCAGCGCAAGGGCATCGATATGAGTGGTCTGCATGTTGAGACGAAGGATGGGGTCGTGACGGTCAGCGGTCATGTGCGCAATCAGCAGGAGAAGAAGCTGGTCGTCGAGACCGTTGATGGAACGCGGGGCGTGGACAAAGTAGTGACGGATGATCTGCGGATCGCTCCCTGAATTGGATTGGCGATTTTGATTGTAGGCTGCGTTATCAGGGCTGCATTGACTGTTCGGTGCAATTCGGATACAATACTGTTTGTCACAGTGTAACGGTATCTTTCACCGGGCTTGGTGATCGGCACCAGACATGCTTCAGGGTATTTCGACTGGGACTGTCACGAGCGTCAGCGGAACAAGGCGATATTTCATGAAATTGGCACTGCGCATTGTAGCCGTGTTCTTCGTCTGTCTGCTGCTCGGCGCCGCGCAGGTCACCCGAATGCGTACGCCGCCGCTCAACGAAAACAATAGTCGGGATTTACCGGCAGCAAATGAAAATGCGGGCACGATCGAAGGCGCAGATTCAGCGTCGAACCAGACCGGTTCCGCCTCCCTTCGACCGACCGCTGCGCAGTTGGCGGCAGCAGGCGTCAACGAAGCGGGCGACATACCGATCCTCGAATATCACGAAATCAGCAGTGATAAATCGCGGATGTGCCGCTCCGCAAACGCCTTTCGTCACGACCTCGCCCGCCTCTATGCCGAAAACTACCGGCCAGTTCTGATCAGTGACTATATCGACAACCGCATCGACATTCCGCTCGGCGCCTCACCGGTCGTGCTGACTTTCGACGATGCCCGCGCCAGCCAATTCCACTATCAGAAAGACGGTTCGATCGACCCCCACTGCGCTGTCGGAATACTGCAGGAGTTCGCGAAACAGCACCCCGATTTTCCGGTCAAGGCAACTTTCTTCGTGCTGCCAGAAAACGCTTTCGGCTCCAAACCCGATGTAGCGGCGCAGAAAATCAATGCTCTCCTGACGATGGGCTGCGAGGTGCAGAACCACACCGTCACACACCGATACTTCAATCGACTGTCCGAAGAAGAGATCCGCAAAGAGATCGCGATGGGAGCGGCCATGATCGAGCGTATGGCGCCGAATGCGAAGGTCGATATCCTCGCCCTGCCCGGCGGCATCCTGCCCGCCAACCGCCGCCTGCTTCTGTCCGGCGAATATCATGGGGTGCGGTATACGAATCGGGGTGTGATACTTGCCGCCGGAAACCCGTCGCGCTCGCCGGCAGTTCGCAAGTTCAACCCGTATTTCGTGGCGCGCATCGAAGCAATCGAAGATAAAGACGGCATTGTGCGCTGGCTCGACTGGCTGAAAGCCAACCCGAAAAGCCGTTATATCAGCGATGGTGACGTGCATACCGTGACGATCCCGAAAGCTTCTGCGGCTCAGGTCGATGCAGCCAAATTGCATGGGGAAACGCTGCGAACCTACTGAGGAAATCAGAGGAATCCGTTATTGGGTCCAGAGGACGCCAGGCAGAACGCCATTCAGATCAGGGTTTCAACCCTTGCATTCTTGTTGGTGGATCGAGGAAGATTATGATGACAGACGGGGCAAAGAAGACCTGATGAAGACCAGAATGATTGGAGCAATGCTGCTCGGATTCAGTTTGATCGGGACGGGTACGCTCGGAAATGCGCAGAAACGGCAGACCGAGCCTGCACCTCCGACAATCAAGCCGGATCGCGCCGCTACTCCCCTCGAACCAACCCCTCTCGCGTTGACCCCGCCGACTGATGCCGAACTGCGTGCAGCGCACGTCAATGAATCCGGCATGATCCCGATGCTCGAATACCACGAAATCAACTCGCGCAAAGGCCCGATGAGCCGTAGTATCGCCCGGTTTCGCGCTGATCTCGAGCGGCTCTACAAAGAAGGCTATCGACCGATCACGACAGCGGCATACCTCGACAACGCGATCGATATTCCGATTGGCAAAAGCCCCGTAATCTTCACCTTCGACGATGCGCGAACGACACAGTTTCGCTACCGCAAAGACGGGTCGATCGAGCCGAACTGTGCGCTCGGAATCCTTCAGGCATTCGCGAAAAAGCACCCCGATTTTCCCGTCAAGGCGATGTTTTATGTGCTGCCGGAGAGCGCATTCGGCTCCTCGCACAAAGTCGCGGCACAAAAGATGAAAGCGCTGCTGGATATGGGCTGTGAACTCGGAAACCACACGCTCAATCACCACTACTTTTATCACATGGCCGACGCACAGATCGTTCGCGAGATCGCGATGGGCAAGGCGGTGACCGAAAAAATGGCGCCTGGTGCATACCTCGATGTTCTCGCGCTGCCAGGCGGCTGTCTGCCGCGCTCGAAAAATGGGAAGATACTGATGGCGGGGAAGTATGGGGGGACGAGCTATAAAAACCGCGCCGTGATTATGGCGTGGGGCGGACCGTCTCCGTCGCCCGTCTCGCCGAAATTTAATCCGCAGCGAATTCCGCGTGTGGTCGGCGTTGATACGCCTGGCGGCATCCCGACAGCATTGAACTACCTCAAACGCAATCCCGACAAACGCTATGTCAGCGACGGCGATCCGGATACGATCACCGTCCCGAAACGGCTGGCAAAACTGGTCGACAAGACGAAACTGCAGGACGCTGCACTGCGCTACTATGTCGATACAGTAGAGCCGAAAGCGAAACTAAGAACAGAAGAATCAAAGGCGCAAAAACCCAGAGCGAAAAGCAAGTGAAAAATTACCGGAACATCGCCTTGCAGTTTGGTCAGGAGGCATTTCGCAGATGATCGCAATAGAAGCCTTTCTCACCGTCATCTTCCCGCTGCTGCTCATTCTGGCTGTAGCGGGGTATTTTGTGTGGCGGAAGCGTGATGGCATCCGCGCTTTCTGGCAGCGCTGGTATCAGCACGACCTCGCTCTTGAGGAAGAGGCCCGCAAGGAGCAAAAACAGCGCCGGGAAGCAGAAGAAGAAGTAAAAACCTGGGCGGCCCCTGCCTACAATGTTGAGGAGACACCGCAAGTTCAACCGGTACGTCAGACGAGGGAGGATTGAATGAGACTCAAAACAGTAATCGGCGCCGGGATCGGTATCTGGGGATGGAACTATTCCCGGACCCAGTGGATTCCCGCAGGTCACGTGGGTGTGCTCTATGACGCTTCCGGCGGATTGGAAAAGCAGGTGATTTTGCCTCGCGCCGTCACAGTCGGCTGGCGGCAGCAACTCTACATCTATCCCACGCGCTTAAAGATCGCCGTCTATACCCAGGACCCCGGAGAGGGAGAATCGAAGACGGCGGACGGAATCCAGATCACGACACTCGATAATGCCAACACGGTCTTTGACATCGCGGTGGTTTACCACGTAAACAAAGAGGACGTCTTAACCGTATTCAACTCCTTTGGCCCCATTCCCATCGAAGATATTCAGGTGCAGCACATTCGCCGTGCCGTTAAAGAGGCCGTAAATGACGTCGGCACAAAATACGACTACTTCCAACTTATGGGTTCAAAACGCGCCGAGGCCGGGGAACTGATCCAGGCGGGGCTGCAGGCGCGTCTGCATCCCAAGGGGCTCACCATTGACAAGGTCTTAGTCGGACATGCCTATCCTACTCAGGACCAGTTGGCAAAAACCAACGCGAAGGTGAACTCCATCACCGGAGTGCAGATCGCCGGGTTCAACCAGGAACTGCAGGCCAAGCAGCAGCAGGCGCAGAACAAAACGGCGATGGCGCAGGCGAATGCCAGAGCCATCAAAGGGGCGCAGGCCAACCCGCTCTCCCTGGACATGATCGACCTGGAACTCGATGAGATGGCCGTGGATAAGTGGAACGGGCATCTGCAGAAGGTGCGCGACCGTCCTGGTCAGACGCTGATCCTTGGCAAAGACGTTCTGCCGGTTCGGAAGGGAGAATAAGGTGAAATACGCACACACTCAGTGCATTCCGCAGGCGCTCTGCCTGTTCTGTGCGCTTGCGGCACTGACCGGCTGCTCGCAGCAGATTCCTCCGGCATCGGTGGGCATCAAGTTCACCGCCGACTCCGGCTACTCCCAACAAATCTTGAAGCCAGAAGTCGTCTGGGTGGGCTGGCGGCAGCAGTTGGTCATCTTCCCGACCAGCATTAAAAACGCCACCTACGTCAAGAACGCCCGGGAGGGAGAAAGAACCGTCGACGACAGCATCATGGCTTCCACCATAGAGGGAGCGCAGTTGCCGGTCGATGTCACGGTCGCCTGGCACGTCGCCCCGGAAAACGCGCTCATCGCCTTTCAGCAGTTTGGCACCGAGGATATGGGGCAGGTACAGAAGGAGTTCATCCGCTGGGTGGCGATCGACGGGGTGAATGAGGTGTCAGGCACGAAGTCGATCTTCGATCTCACCTCCAAACAGCGCGCCCAATTTGGCCCGGACATTAAAAAAGTGATTGCGCCGGAACTGCTGAAGTGGGGCATCAGCGTGGACGACGTCTATATCGGGGAAGTCTATCCGAGCCCGGAGATATCCGAGAAGATCAATGAAGTCATCACCTTGAAAAATCAGGTGGCACTGGCGACCAACGACCTGCAGAAGGCGGACATCGACGCCA
Source organism: Chthonomonadales bacterium (assembly GCA_038216735.1). GTDB lineage: Bacteria > Armatimonadota > Chthonomonadetes > Chthonomonadales > Chthonomonadaceae > JBBQPY01. The sequence continues at coordinate 7,253 of JBBQPY010000039.1, read as the reverse complement.
AAAGCCTGATTCAGGAAGCCACCGCGGAGGCAGCTCGCAACAAGATGCTCGCCGTAGGCAACACCACCGCCCTGGCCCTCAAGCGGCGTGACATTCGGCGTAAAGCCATCGCGAAGTGGGATGGCCAGGCGCCCCTCAACGGGGATGGCAAGATTCCCTTCACCAGCATCAGCATCGACTCTATTCAGTCGACCCCTCCAGGGAAGTAGACAAGAGGCGAAATGAATGGGGCCTGGAGAGTTTTCTCCTGGCCCCTTACCAAGAGCAACACAGCATACCGCAGGCAATCTCCCTTTCCCCAGAGCCGCGACCCGCGGCAATCCCGTTGCACCTTATGTACTTCCAATGCCGACATGTATGCAAACTCCGCCGGGGGCTTCTGGTCAGAATACAGGCAAAACCGCACCGCCCGTAACTTCAGCCGACACGCCGCCATGTTCTTCTGCCCGTAGCATCGCGCCGCCCCACGCACAAACTCGCCCGGGTCGGTCAGCAGCAGCCGGACACTTTTTTGCATGGCAGCGTTCCGACTAAACCGTTCTTACTCCATATCGAAGCCGACTTTGCCGCAGAGACCGTCGCGCATCAGCGCCATCCCATGATCGTACTGTTCGAACGGCAGACGGTGTGTGATCGCCCTGTTGACAGCCCTACTTTCGCCCCGCATCCGATCTCGCAGGCAGCGGTCCAGGCGTAGAGTGTTCTTGTTGCCGTACCCAGACTGGCTTACCGATTTGTAGGGTTCAGTAAACCGACTGTCCATCAGCGCTCATATTTCCCTACGATGAGCTTCAAGGAGCGCCACCGTCTTTTTAAGCTCGCATTGCGAAAGCCGGGCAAGATATTCCTCCACTGCTATCGAAGGCTTTACGAGTGCCGAGCGATGCTGTTGGACCAATGAGACAAACAGTTCAGGCTCGGACCGATAGAGATCAGCCGCGAAATCGTCCGGATGCTCTGCGCGGACATTGTAAGCGATCAGATTGTGCGCGGGGAAGTCTCGGAGGTTGAAAGTCACAATGATCGGGGTCTGCGCCGTAATTGCTGCAGCAAGCACATGGCGGTCATCCGGGTCGGGAAGCGTCAGAGTGGGAATCAAAGCTTCGTAGTCGGTTACCAGACAACCGCCTCCGTGCCGGTCCATCAGTTCGCGAGTACGGGTCAGCTGCGCCAGTGTCAGGTCGGGGCGATCCTTCAACACATTGCGTATCCACTCTTCATGAATCGTATTCGTCCACTTCGGTTGATACAGTTTGACCGCCAGGCGCATAAAGAAATCCCGCAACGGGGCCGGGTACAAGACGCAGGCATCAAGAACGGCAGACTGCATCAATACATACCGAGCTTCTGGGACTCGGCAGCCAGTTCATCCAGTCCCCGATGCCGTTCGACCTCCTCCTGCTCCTTATAGCGCAACAGGTCGCCCAGAAGTATGCGCCGCCGGGGACCTGTTAAAAGAAAAGGGATTTTTCGTTCTTCCAGCAGTTGTGCAAGATAGGAGCGAGAGACATTCAGAAATTCGGCAGCTTGCTGAGTGGTCACTTCCGTGTCGGTTGCCAGCACCACGACATTTTTCCCATTGCCCAACTCACGTAGAATCGTCGAGAGTAGAGGGAGGGTCGCTCCTGCCAGAAGAAGCTCTGATTTCTCCCCGTTCGACTGCTCGATGCTCACCCGTAGAGTAGGCGGCTGAAAATGCTGCTCTGGTTCGTTGAGAAGGCGTTGTAGCGCCACACTGAAAGCCCCTGCCTGCCTGGCTTCATCCTCCGACAGAAGTTTGTTTGTAGGTTGGGTCACGTTTCGCATGATCGCCTCCTCTTTCCATTATACGAAATAGACATACGAAATAGACAAAAAGAGCGCAAGGCAAGATTATTGAAGCAGGATTCCTCAGTCCATATCGAAGACGACTTTGCCGCAGAGACCGTCGCGCATCAGCGCCATGCCATGATCGTATTGCTCGAACGGCAGACGGTGTGTGATCGCCGCTTCGATGTCGAGCCGGCCGGAGGCAAGCAGAGCGCGCATCGTGTCCCACGTTTCGTAGAGCTTGCGCCCAACGATACACTGCACGTTTAGCCCCTTGAAGATCATATCCTCCGCCATATCGAGTTCGACCTTCTGCGCCGGAATACCCATCAGCGAGACGCGCCCGCCGCGCCGCGCGATCCGCATCGCCTGCTGGATCGCGATCGGTGCGCCCGACATCTCCAGTACAACATCGACGCCGCCATCCGTACGCTCCGCAATAAACTTTTCCAGGTCGTCCCGCGTCACATTGAGCGTTTCGGTCGCGCCGAGCTTCTTCGCAAGGTCGAGTCGATAGTCCCGCGTATCCGTCGCGTAGACAGTCGATGCGCCCGCCGCGCGCGCAACCGCAACCGCGAAAATACCAATCGGTCCGCACCCCAGCACCGCCACAGAACGCCCGACGACCTCTCCTGCCAGTGTCGCATGAATGGCGTTGCCGAGCGGGTCCTGGATACAGGCGAGATGCGGCGGGATCGACCGGTCGTTCTTCCACGCGCTGCCCTGCGGCACGACGACATACGGCGCGAAACAGCCGTCCACATCGACTCCGAGGATGCGCGTGTTGGCGCAGACGTGTCGCTCATTGAGGAGGCACTGGCGACAGTACCCGCAGACCCAGTGGCTTTCACCGCTGATATAGTCGCCGACCTTCAGATTCGTGACATCTGCACCGACCTCGACGACCTCGCCCGCGAACTCGTGTCCCATGATGCGCGGCGGCTTGACGCGCCCGGCCGACCAGCGGTCCCAGCTATAGATGTGGTAGTCGGTGCCGCAGATCGAGGTCGCCAGCACTTTCACTTTTATCTGGTCGGGGCGCGTGATTTGTGGCTCGGGAACGTCGACGATTTCCGCGCCCGGACCCGCCTGCATCTTCGCAATTGCTTTCATACGATTCGACAATTTCCTTTCGCACAGGCAGTCATGTAGAGAGAATCAAACAGGTAATCAAATAGAGGCACTCAAAACGCGGGCACGTCATGAACTCGAACCAACCGTCGGTTGCGGGTCGTGGATCTCGACGGGCAGCTCCTGCGTCAGGCGCGGAAAGAAGTAGGTCAAAATGATCTGCAAAGAGGCGGCGATCGGGGTCGCCAGCAGCATTCCCCAGACGCCGAACAGCGTCGCGCCCGACATCAGCGCGAAGATACTCACCACCGGGCTGAGACCGACCGAAGCGCCTACGACACGAGGATACATGATCTGGTCGAACGTGTTGTTGGCAATTACGATACAGATGACCACGACGAGCGCATAGGTGATCGAGTGCGCCGGGACGTGCCAGACAAACATCGCCGTATGCTGATCCATCAGGTAGGCGACCGTGCCTGCACACGTCCCGGTCAACACCTGGCCGACATAAGGAATGAGATAGAACAGTCCGGCGAGAAGACCCAGAAAGAGCGCGTAGCGAACCCCGAAAAGCGAGAAAATGAAGCAGGCCGTGACCGCATAGAGAGAGCCGATCTTCGCCAGCCCGCGCAGGTACGCGCTGAAAATATCGACGACTTCGCGGCTCATTTTGTCGACCATCTCGTGGTGCTGCGGTGGAAAGAGCGAAATCAGCCGCCCCCGTATCGCCGGAAAGTCCCGCATGAAAAAGAAGCCCGAAATCGGGATGATCACGAGCCAGATCACTTTGCTGAGCAGTCCCTGCACCAGACCGCTCGCGCCGACGATCGCCGCCGCAATGCTCGCCTGTATCGCCACCGAGCGCGCTCTGATCACATCGTCGAGCTTGTGCTGCTTGATGCCGAGGCGACTCAGTTCACGTGAGTGCTGTGTCAGAAACCCATTGGCGGATTTAGAAAGGTTGGCATAGTATGAATCGAGATTACCGTTCAATTCCGAAAACTGGTTCACGACGCTCGGCACGACGAAGACTGCCAGCGCAATGACGACGCAGAGCGCAGCAAGATAAATTACTCCGATCGCATAGACGCGCGAACGACCATGCGCCTCCATATGTCGGAGTGTCGGATCGAGAAGCGCGGCGAGAAAGAAGGCGATGATGAACGGCGGCAGAATGCCCTGTACACGCACCAAAAAATAGACGGCGACGAGCGCGGTCACCAGCAGCCCGAAACCACGGCGTATATCGCGTCGCGACCAGCCAAAAAGGTACATCGCGCGCGGAAGCATTACCGGGACAGGGACGGAATCGTATTGCGGCTCAGAGTACTTGTCGGGTACGAGCGCGCTGGAACCGACCGAGGAAGTCGAAGGAGAAGGAGCGGCAGGAGCCTCCAGATCGTGTGTCGTTTCTGCTGACCTCACGTCGGGTTTCTCCTGCCGCTCGGGAATGGGAACCGAATCCGCCATTGAAATTTTAACTGACAGACTCTTCGCCTTCGCCGGGCGTCTCCCCGAATTTCTGTGCCATCTGTGCGCGTGTGCGATCGACCGCTGTCGTGACTTTCTGCCCGACATTCTTCCCGAGTTCGGAGACTTTGTCGCTCAGGTCGTTCAGCGATTTGCCGAGATCGTCACGGGTCTCTTCACCGGATTTCGGCGCGAGCAGTAAGCCAGTGATCGCCCCGACGAGTACGCCGATGCCGATCCCTGCCAGTACGCTTACCAGTACACTCTTATCGTCGTCATGTCCCATCTGTCGATGCCTCCTCAATATGTCTTCGTGATGTGCTTATTGTTCGGATCGTGTGAATACTGACTGTCACGCATCTACCAATTCCAGAATCCCGATTTCACAGGCATTCAGCAAGAAGCATTCACCATGGAAATGTGTGCGTTGCGCCTCTATTTGCCTTTGCTGGTCACGACTGGAAGCAGTCTATCTTCTTTGCCGTTTTTGTCACGGGATGTTTCGGGCTTGTGGTTACGTTTCGTCAGCAGTTGGAAGGCGCCAATTGCCAGACCGAGCAGTGGATTCACACGGGACGCTCTGGCGGGCGCGCTGCGGGATTTGCCGCGATCCTGCTTCTGTGAACTCGAACCGCGCCGCGCAAGAATCGTCTGCGCAAGCGCAGCCCCGGACGTCATCAGTCCGCCTGCCGTAGTCAGCGATTCTGCTCTTCCGGTTATCCGGCGTATCGAGAGGGTTGCATCCGCCAGCGCAGAAGTTGTGACCTCGACGTGCTCCAGCGTGAGCCGTGCAATCGCAATCGTCGGCTGAATCTGTTCGTTCATCAGCTTGTTTGTTGTATCGATCACACCTTCGACACGCACCAGTGTGCCGTTAATTTCGTTACGTGTCTGCTCCAAATTGACGAGCGTCTGCTTAACCTGTGTCAGCACCTCAAATAATTTATAGGCGACGAAAATCCCGAATATTAGCAGGACAAGGCCTGCGAACTGTAATGCTAGCGTCATGGCTTAGTTTTCCATTCTGCGGACGAATAGGTTTTAAGGGTTCAGGAACGGCGTGTCCGCGAGTTGAAATGCGTGTGGCAGCAGGTCTGCGACGCGATACGCGCCTACCCCTGCAACGAGCACGACAGCGGTTGCAGGCATCAACTCCGCAATCACCTGCCGGCAGGCTCCACATGGCATACGACTTCCGAAGGGAGCGTCCTGTTCCGCCTTTATACACGCTACCGCAATACGGGTGAACCGTTTCGCGCCCTGTGCGACTGCTCGAAAAAGCGCAACTCTCTCCGCGCATATCGCCAGCCCGTAGCTCGCGTTTTCGATATTGCAGCCGGTCGTGATACCTATTTCCGACTCGACCGCCGCCCCGACCGGAAACTGCGAATACGGGCAGTAGGCGCGTGCTGCCGCCGAGATCGCCTGCGCAACCAGAAACTCCTCGTCACGAGTGAACGGCAGAGCCTCGCTCATGCCAGAACCGCTCCGGCATCCAGATCGGAAGGCGCAGCCTCAGTAAATGTCGCGTTTGCGTTGGACGAAGACGTCAGCAACGCGTGGTCGATTGTGCCGCCGCCGAGTACGATCTGTCCTGCATCTTCGCCTGTGCCGCCGTAGAAAACGGCTGCCTGACCGGGCGTTACGGCGCGTTGCGGGACCTCAAAATGCGCGACAGCCGTGTCGGCCTGCTCCCCTGCATAAATGCTTGCCCGCGCGGCAGTTCCATTATAGCGAATTTTCGCCATCACTGCAAGAGGTGCCGCTGCCGATGCGACATCCGACAGGTTCTCGATTGCGCTCCAGTTGCAGTTGTCGGCGACGAGACCGGGCATAAACAGATCCGCATCGGTTCCAACGACGATCGTATTCGTGACCGCATCGATCGAGACGACGAACAACGCGCCCTCACTGCTGGCGGGCAGTCGCTTGCGCTGACCAATGGTATAGAAGGCGATGCCGAGGTGCTCGCCCACGACCTTGCCGCTCGTATCGACGATTTTTCCGACGCGCGCGACTGCGGGCGCTTTCTCCGTCAGGAACGAGACGTAGCCCTCTTTCGGCACGAAACATATCTCCTGCGAATCGGGCTTGTTAGCGAGCGCGAGACCGAACTCGGCGGCCAGGCGGCGTGTCTCCGTTTTGCCGGACAGATAGCCGAGCGGCATCAGCGTTTTGCTCAGCGACTTCTGGGTCAGCGTAAACAGGGCGTATGCCTGATCTTTGCTCTGGTCGACGGCGCGAAGCAGCTCATAGCGTCCGCTCGTCTCGTTGCGGCGGATACGGGCGTAGTGACCGGTCGCCAAAAAGTCCGCGCCCAGGTTTTCCGCCTGCCGCAGCAGCTCCTCGAACTTGACACTGCGGTTGCATTCTACACAGGGGTTGGGCGTGCGTCCCTTGCTGTATTCCGAGACGAAGTTGTCGATCACCTTCTCGGCAAAAAAGTCGCGGAAGTTCAGCACATAGTGCGGAATACCGATTTTCGCGGCGGCGCGGCGCGCGTCTTCGACCGCTCCGAGTGAGCAGCAGCCGCCGTATTTGCCCTGCTCGGCGTGCTCCTGCCAGATCTGCAGGGTGATGCCGATCACATCGTAGCCCTCCTGCTTGAGGAGCGCTGCTGCTACTGCGCTATCGACGCCGCCGCTCATCGCAGCAACGACCGTTCCCTTACTCATAATTCTCTATCCTGATTCTCTATCTTTCGATGTTCGCTGCTTCTGTCGATACCGATTGGTGTCTTGTTATTATACACCATCAGGTATGGAGTGAGCGGACGACAGTTTCGTAGATTGATCTGTTTCCTACCTTAAGATTGTTCAGCAGGGAGTCGAGAATCGGGAGGGAATTGCAGGCTGTACGTCGAACCAAACTCGAACTGTTTTGATTTGTTACAGATTCTA
>JBBQPY010000038.1:0-34203 GCA_038216735.1 Chthonomonadales bacterium | reverse complement strand
CAGGCAACACTCACCAGACAACCACACTTCGCTTCTGCTGCCATCCCGACCCCGACCTGCGTGTCGGTACTCTTTCGCACTCGAAACCCTTTTGGGAGTGGCTGCCGCACATAGCTGTATGTGCGCCCCCCCCCCGCCCGGGTTCTGGTGGTCCTTGCGGCGGTGTCCCCCCCCTTCCCCTCCCGACCCAGGTCGTGAAAGCCCCCGGCGCCAACGCAACTTGCGGGGCAACCCGCCGGGAAAATAGGTCGCCGCCAGAATAGCATCAGAGAAACGGGACGCTTTTTTACGAAAAAGCGTCCCGTTTCTTTATTTGTTGACGCCTGGATATTTTCACGCTATACTAAAGTCAGCGAAAAGTCAGCAAAAGGAACACAGTGAGGAGCAGAGCGATATGCGAGTTGCACAACCTATGGACATAAGCCGCTTGTTTAGCGACAAAGCGGCCTTACAGCGCATGGTCCAAGAGCAGAACACCGCCATCGGACTGGTGCGCGATCCATACGCGACAGCGGAAGAAGCACAGGAATTGATCTTGGCGGACGGTGTGCGGCCCGAAGACAACCTCTTTTCCTGTGGCATCATCGCGGCTAGAGATGAGAACTAGCTGGTGGCGCTAAATCTGCTATGGGACGCTAGTGCCCTTGCCAAGCGGTATACGCGGGAGACTGGCAGCGACACCGTAAGGGCGCTTTTCGGAAACGTGCCGCTGTCGCGAATGGTGACGACGATCTGGGGTTATGCTGAAACGTTCTCTATCCTGTTGCGGCGTCATAATGGAGCTATCATCAGCGCAACGGCGTTCGCAAAAGCAGCTGCGGCACTGGAAAACGAATTCATTTTCCATCCCGATCCGATGGTGTTGACAATTGAAGACGCGGTCGTTCTCGCTAGTATTGCGCTGATGAAGCGTCACAATCTAAATGCGACCGATGCTGCTATTCTGGCGCTTTTCCTGCGATATGATAGCGCTGTAGGCAGTTCTGTATGCGTTCTGGTTGCCGCCGATAAACGTTTGCTACGCGCGGCGCAGTCGGAAGGTCTGGCGGTCATCGACCCGGAAACGCTTCCTGCTGCCGATGTTGCGGACTTCATTGCCTCACTGGAGCGTCACTAAAACTTGCAGTCTCACGTCTGTGGTCGGCAAATAGGAAAAAGCGGATTTCTGCGGGAACGTTGCCTGCCTGATCCCTTCTCTTGCACCGTACAAAAGATACTTGCAGGGCAACCCGCCGGGAAAATAGGTCGCCGCCAGAATAATACACACAGAGAACCCGTCGAACACTGATGTTCGACGGGTTCTTTGCTGCATAATCCTTGCAATAAAGTGATGAGGAAAACCTGCGGAAACGAGTTACGCCCGATATGCAGTATAAGATAGTATTACTTGACAGCAACGCGAATATCTTGTATGCCAGCCCGTATCATAAGAACATATCCATGACCATAACAATCAAGAGACTCCTGCCAGTCGCATTACTCCTCTATGGAGTATTCTCCGGCACACGGTTCATCGCCCAGGCAAAAGAAAAAACCGAGTACGAGCGTAAGTATGAGCAGATTTGTTCTACGGTAACATCAGAGTTTTATGATCCTGCGCTCGGCGGTGTAGACTGGAAAAAAATCAGCGAATCCTACCGAGCAAAAGTCACGAATGTCCATAACAAATCGGAATTCGAAACGCTGATGAACGTCATGCTGGATCAACTGCACGCTTCTCACGCCGCCTATGTTTCTGCCGATGATGCCGAGTACAATATGATGCTCGCCGTCCGCAGCGGAGATATGCAGAAAAATGAGATCGATCATATCGGCGTTATGGGAATTCGGGACGAATCCGGCTACACGGTAAGCGCTACTTTGGATGGCGGGCCAGCCGAAAGAGCTGGTATCCTGTCCGGCGATCGTCTGGTGCGTGCAGAAGGGCGACCTTTCACGTCAGCGGGGTCATTTCGCGGTAAGAGCGGCGGCTCAGTGAGTATCGATCTGATCAGAGGACCCGATAAGAAGGCACTTACGCTGACAGTCAAGCCCGAACACAGTAATGTACTCGGCGCTTTCCTGGAGGCTACCAAACGCAGCGCACATATAATAAAGATAAACGGCAAACGTATCGGGTACATTCATCTCTGGACGATGGCAAACGATCGGTTTAAATCTGTCCTGGAACAGGAACTGCTCAATAGACTCCATGACACGGACGGTCTGATGCTCGACTTGCGGGACGGCTATGGCGGAAACCCGTTCGGATACGCAGACACTTTCTTTCGCCCAGACATAAGCTTCGAGGAGCGCGGAAGGCGTATGAACAGCGTACGGCATTCCGGCTATTCTAAGCCGATTGCTCTGCTCACGAACGCGGGAACACGCAGCGCAAAAGAGTACTTCTCCTATCAGATGAAGTCTTCGCACCGTGCGGTGCTGGTCGGGACACAGACAGCTGGAGCGTTTCTGGGTGCGAGTTTCTTCGATATCGGCTCAGACGGTCTGTTGGAACTGCCGATCGTCGGGCTAAAACTGGATGGGCACATTCTGGAAAAGAATGGGGTCGTGCCCGACATCGTCGTCGCGCCTTTCAACTCGTACCGATCCGATGATGCACAGATCACTGCTGCCGAGAAGATATTACTGACAAGCATCGAGAACAGTAAACCGTTCCCAAAGGGACTTTCAGCCTACTGACGTGAGATATACGTCTGTAGGCTGATACAAACAGGGAAATGAGGCATTTTACCGCTCTATTTTTGCCTGTTTCCCTGTTGATGAGACTGCGCATTTCCGCCCTGGAAATTGCTGCGGTCGTTCTGCTCATGCTCCTGCGTCTTCAGCTGCTGCTCGGCATGGCGATTCTGATCCGCGTTCACGTGACCGTGATCGTGAGAATGCTGCACTTTTTCCGTAGGTTCGTCCTCGCCTGTAGGTACTGATGAGGCGATCGAACCGTCTTTGTGAACCCCCGCCTTCTCCAGAAAACTCCGTATATCCAGCGCATGCTGCACATCACAAACATCTTTGTTGTGTGAACGATTGAAAGTCTGTGACATGCCGTTCAGCGTAAGCTGTAGATGCCCGTTCCCTTCTTCTTGTACCGTTCCACTATGTCTGACGAGCGCCAGGACGTCGTGCCACTGTAAATTATGGGACGCTGGATGCTGATAAATCTGCTGCAAAGTATGGACATGCTCATGACTCATATGTGTTTTCGACATAATCTAAATCTCCTTGGAATGCTCGCTAACACAGGGTAGACCTCCGGAAAGAGGAAGTTGTTCCGCTCTATTCTCGTTGTTCCTGTCATTGTCCCGCTCGTACATGATTCTACGCCAGCATCTGCACACGAGTGTCACCAGTAGCTAAGGTATAATGGGAACATCAGACCCGATAGGATATTTAGTGTATGCTTAGATAAGGATGAACACCGATGCAGCGTATCTATAATTTCAGCGCAGGGCCGGGAACACTCCCGCTTCCGGTTCTCGAAGAGGCGAGCAGGGGCGTACTCGAAATCAATAATTCCGGTATGTCGATCCTCGAAGTGAGCCATCGCGGCAAGGATTACGAAGCGGTACACTACGATGCAATGCAGCGGCTGCTCCATATCCTCGGGCTTTCTGCGGACGATTATACTGTCATGTTCGTTGGTGGGGGCGCGAGCATGCAGTTCGCGATGCTGCCGATGAACTTCCTCCAAGCCGGGCAGTCCGCTGATTATGTGAACACAGGCGAGTGGGGCACGAAAGCGATCAAAGAGGCAAAACGGTTCGGTACAGTGAACACCGCTGCGAGCTCCGAAGACAAAAGCTTCTCCTACATTCCCAAAAACATTCCGTTTGATCCCGCAGCGCAGTACGCGCATATTACGACCAATAATACGATCGAAGGCACAGAGTGGGCAGAGATCCCACACTCGGAAGCGCCGCTCGTAGCCGATGTCTCGTCCGATTTTATGGCACGCACTCTGGACTATTCACGCTTCAGCCTCTTCTATGCCGGAGCGCAGAAGAACGCAGGTCCGGCAGGTGTGACGATTGTTGTTGCCCGCAAATCGTATTTAGAAAAGGCATCTGACGATGTTCCATCGATGCTGTCATATAAAACGTTCGCCAAAGCCGATTCACTCTATAATACGCCGCCCGTATTCCCGATCTATGTGGTAGGGCTAGTACTGAAATGGATTGAGGAGCAGGGCGGTCTGACGGTTGTCGAGGCGAATAACCGCGCCAAAGCTGGGCTGATATATGACGCGATGGATGCGTTTCCTGATGTTTATGAACCGGCTGTAACGGACAAAGGCGACCGCTCCTTGATGAACATTACGTTCCGGCTACGCGATACCGACCGCGAAAAAGCGTTTTTGAGCGGATCGCAGGAGCGGCATATGGATGGACTGAAGGGGCATCGATCCGTCGGGGGCTTCCGCGCTTCCATTTATAACGCCTTTCCGATCGAAGGCTGTCACGCGCTGGCACAGTACCTCCGCGATTTCGCCGCACAGAAATAAGCACAGCAAAATGGCAGAATGGATCCGTCCTCACCGTCCTAAGGACGCTTAATGGAACGCCCGCCCAACCGGAATTTCAACCGTGGGTACACGGCCTCCAATTCTAGAGTTCATGCGATACAAAAATCATCGGAGTCAGGAAGCTCGAAATGACGCGAAGTGTGGCGATAATCGGGGCGGGTATGGCAGGGCTTGCTGCGGCACGTTCGCTAACTGAGGCAGGTATCCCGGTTACGATCTATGAGAAGAGCAGGGGAGTCGGCGGGCGCGTTGCGACTCGGAGAATTGAAGGCTGTATCGTCGATCACGGAGCACAAAACCTGAAGCCGACCGGTTCCGCTCTCGCCGACGTGATCGAAAACGAACTGCCTACCGACGATCTTGTCAGGATTATGGAGCCGACGCGCCTCTACACGAACGATGGAACGATCTGGCCCGCCGACCCCGAACGTGAAGCGGAACCGAAGTATACCTATCGCAATGGTCTGACCGCGCTGCCTAAAATGCTGGCGGAGCAACTCCCTGCGGAACAGACGACTTTTAGGTTCGAGACACGCATTCATCGACTGGAAGAAGAAATAGGAGAGAACCAGGTCGTACTTCGCGGGCCGGACGGGGAAGAACTCGGTCGTGCCGATGCTGTAATACTGACCGCGCCTGCGCCGCAGGCAGCCGATCTTCTCGGCGACAGTGCACTAAAGCTGCGGCATACGCAGCAGACACTCGAACGTGTCCGCGCTCTTCGCATGGTAGAGTACACTTACTGTCTCTCGGTGCTGCTCGGCTACGCTCCGCCGGTTCCCCCGGCGCCCGCCTATGCGCTGCTCGCCGAAGACCGAGGCACTCCACTGCTCTGGCTTGCGTTCGAGCAGACCAAAGCGCCAGAGCGCGCTCCCAATGGGGAAGCCGTGCTGATTGCTCAACTCGGTCCACTTTTCAGCAGCCTTTGCTATGGGGAAGCGGACGAGACCATCATCGGCAGAACGCTCAACGAACTGCGTCCCTTATTCGGCGAAATTTATGAGCAGCCGACCTGGGCACAGGTGAAACGGTGGAAGTATTCGCAGCCGCGTGGAACCGTCCGATTCGAGGAAGTGAATGCGGCGGAATATGAGAGCCCGATCATCGTCTGCGGCGATGCGCTGCGTCCCGAGAACGGACGTATTCATCAGGCGTATGCAAGCGGATTGGAAGCGGCTGAGACAATCAGAGCACGCTGGTAGAATACGAGTCTGCGGTCAATCAGCATAGATTGTATACGTTGGGGTCGAAAGGTAGCGCTCTCCGGTAGAGGGAATGATTACGACGATCAGTTTCCCGGCGTTTTCCTCACGATGCGCGACCTGCACGGCCGCCCAGACCGCTGCTCCCGAGGAGATCCCCGCAAAAATACCCTCTTCTTTTGCCAGCCGTCGTGCCATTTCCATCGAGTCGTTCGCGGTCACCGCAATGACCTCATCATAAATATGTGTGTTGAGATTGTTCGGAATGAAGCCCGCGCCGATGCCCTGGATCGGATGCTTCCCTTTCGGCTTGCCGCTCAGAACCGCTGAATCAGAGGGCTCGACGGCGACTACTTTGAAGCCGGGTCTGCGCTCTTTGATCACTTCGCCGACGCCCGTGATCGTGCCGCCAGTGCCGACGCCCGCCACGAGAAAATCGCACTGACCGTCTGTGTCGCGCCAGATTTCCTCTGCTGTCGTTTGGCGATGTATCTCAGGGTTAGCAGGATTATTGAACTGCTGCGGTATATAATACTGTCCGGGTGAAGCGGCAGACAGCTCTTCCGCTTTGTTGATGGCGCCGACCATACCCTCCGCGCCGGGCGTTAGTATCAGTTCGGCGCCGAGTGCGCGCAGGAGTACGCGACGCTCTACCGACATCGTATCGGGCATTATCAATTTGCATTTATAGCCGAGCGCGGCGCATGCGAAAGCGAGTCCGACGCCTGTATTGCCGCTGGTAGGCTCCAGTATCGTCTCGCCATGCGCAAGTTTACCGTCACGCTCTGCCGCTTTAAGCATCGCGACGCCGATCCGGTCTTTGACGCTCGAGAGGGGATTGAAGTATTCCAATTTACAGACGACGGTCGCCTTCGCGCCTTCGGTCACTCGATTGAGGCGCACGAGCGGCGTGTTGCCAATCAGTTCGGTAACATTGTTTGCAATATGCATTGGAATCTCCCGAAAGTCCTAAAAATGAAGTCGAAGCCAGAACCTTAAAATCTCGACCCGTACTGGCACGTCAGATGCCAGAGGCATAGCTAAGCGAATCGTCGAGAGATGCTTTTCGGGAGGCGAGTTCGGCGAGCGTGATGCTGTCGAGATGTTTCGCCAGTGTCGCTTCAATCTGTTCCTCGAAATCGCGAACCACCCAGGAAGCGCCTGGTGCATTGACATCTGGCAGATCGTCCTCGCTGTGGCTAGAAAAGAGTCGGTCGCCGCGCATGAGTGCGCGCACGACATCGCCGATCGTAATTTTGTCCGCTGTGCGCGCAAGATTATAACCCCCGCCCGCGCCGCGCACACTCCGAACGATACCCGCACTCTTCAGCGAGGCGAGTATCTGGTCGAGATAAGGACCGGGTATATCCTGGCGCGTAGCGATTTCACGGCTCTGACAGGCAACAGTCGCAGGCTGTATCGCTAGATCGATCGCCGCACAGAGCGCGTAGCGAAGTTTGGAATTGAAAAAGCTCATAGGAGGAGTACCGAGTCGGGCAGGATGAAAGACGCGAGTTGGAATGCAAACTTGTATTATCTGACCAATTTAGTATACATTGTCTCTGTCTATTCGTCAAGCATCTCGCAGTCCGGACTGTCTGCCACAAATCGCCGGTCGGATTGTCACAAAAACGGATCGTCATAGAACCCGAACTCTTTCTGCACCGAGCAAAAGTATTGTTTGCTATCGGGAACGCAGACACCGCCGACTTTGCGTATGAGTTAGGAAGACGAACCACACTTCGACAGGAGTGACGCCAGGGCGTCCGAAATGGCGTAAGGGCGTGGGCACAGCAAGCAGAGGTGCAGAAAACAATGCCCTGTATCCCATACGCCAGCATCGACTTGTCCAGCTTCGTCCTGTAAGGAATGTAAAGCAATGATTTACCGAATGTTTCTTCTCTGTACGCAGGGAGCCTGCCAATCGAGGCTTGCTCCCGTACAGAGGAGGACAGATGAAAGATACTGGACGTGCACTGCGTCGCCACCATCGTAGGCGGATGATTATGCGCGCGCTGAAATCGTTTTCGATCAGTCATATCGACGAAGAATATCGTTTGCAGTGGGCTTTACGTCGTTACGATAATCTGCAGGAGTGCTCCTGCCATATGTGTGGCCACCGGCGCAAATGGAACGGTTTGACATTTCAGGAACTCCGAATGCACCAGCGGGGGGAGTATTATGAAGAGGATTGAGGATTATTGAGGAGAGCCCGGTTACCCGAGAGCCGCTTCATTATGGCAAGTTGCCAAGGCGTTCAGAAGTTAGAAGTGGTATGACGGACTGAGATCTTGCGCGGCGAAAAAATGATGTTCCAGTTTTCGGATAGCGCTGGGAGTGAAGAAGCATGAATACTCTCCGTTCGACATTTCCTGGGTACGACACTTTTCTTCGTGACCACAAACAGCGCATTCAGAGCGCACAGATCAAGGCCGCGGTTGCCGTCAACACCGAACTGGTGTTACTCTACTGGTCTATCGGGCGTGATATTCTCTCCCGGCAGGCACAGCAGGGATGGGGAGCCAAAGTCACCACTCGGCTTTCCGCTGACCTGCGCCGCGAGTTCCCCGACATGAAGGGCTTCTCGCCGCGTAATCTGGTTTATATGCAGACGCTGGCAGGCGCGTACTCCGAAGCATTTACGCAACAGGCTGTTGCGCGAATTCCGTGGGGGCACAACTGCATCATTTTGGACAAGTTGAAGGACAGGGAAGAGCGTCTCTGGTACGTCCAGGCAACAGCAGATAATGGCTGGAGCCGCAACGTTTTAGAGCATCAGATCGAGACGAATCTGTACGCGCGACAGGGAAAGGCAATCACGAACTTCGAGCGCACCCTTCCTGCTCCGCAGTCCGATCTCGCACAGCAGTTGCTGAAAGATCCGTTCAATTTCGATTTTTTGACGCTGCACAAGGATGCCCGCGAGCGCGAACTGCAGGACGGACTGCTCAGTCACATCCGGCAGTTTTTGCTGGAGCTGGGGCGCGGCTTCGCGTTCGTGGGCAGTCCGTATCCGCTCACGGTGGGCGGCGACGAGTTCGAGATCGACCTGCTGTTTTACCACCTTCATTTGCGGTGCTACGTTGTGATCGATCTGAAAATCGGAAAGTTCTCGCCAGAAGATACAGGGCAGATGAACTTCTATCTATCGGCGGTGGATGATCTGCTGCGCCACAAAGACGACGCGCGCAGCATCGGGCTGATTTTGTGCAAGACGAAGAATGAGGTTGTGGCGGAATATGCGCTGCGAGATGTAAACAAACCGATCGGCGTGGCGACGCACCTCACCCGAGATATCGAGGCGTCTATCGCAAAAGAGTTTCATTACAGTCTGCCAACAATTGAAGAGATCGAGGCTGAACTTGCGACAAATCAGACAGCAGAAGGGCCAGCATGACCCTCATTGTATCGCGCATTTGCCAGTACGCCGCTATCCTAAAACACATCTAAGGCAGCAGACTGAGTTATGAACTGGGTTTTGAAGAAGGATTTTGAGCAGAATACAGTGACCGAATAGCCGCTTCGGTCTGGAAAGTTCCTGAGGCAACAATCAACAATTAACGCTCTACTTTCGGCCGCTTTCACGAGGCTAATGGTCGAATTCAGGAAGTTGTAATTCAACTGCGTTGCCTGATGCATTGGCCGAGGAGGATATAGTTATGAAACGTATAATACCGTTGCTGGTCGGTTTTTTATTGCTCGGGATCGTGTTCGACCGTACGCTTCTGCGCCACGAAGTACGTGCGGTAGGGGTCGCCAGTACGCCGGGGGATACAGCGTCTGCAGGGGATTCGTCCTCGACACTGGTGAACGCGAACGATGTCTCCACCACACCGACTGCCGAGAGCAGCTCCAATACTATTGCGTCGACTGGAAATGCTGGAGCAGCGACGAATACGACATCTGCGCCCGTTGCGGGAAGCGCCGCCGCGCCCAATTCTTCCGCGCTTGCTAGTTCTGC
The DNA here is from genome assembly GCA_038216735.1 of Chthonomonadales bacterium. GTDB lineage: Bacteria > Armatimonadota > Chthonomonadetes > Chthonomonadales > Chthonomonadaceae > JBBQPY01. The sequence goes on along the minus strand of JBBQPY010000038.1, from coordinate 24,518 downwards.
ACCCACGTCTTCCGCTCCTGGAAACGCCGGAGCGGCTTCTCCCGGTCGGTCGCTCGGTACAGAACCGGCGGCGGAGCACAAAAACGCGGCTGGTGAACTAACGATTTCGCACATCTCGCTGAAAGCCGAAGCAGATCTCGGACAGATCAAAGTCACCTACCATATCACGCCTGCCGAGCACAGCGCGGACGCCACGATGCAGATTTTTGCGCATCGTGAGGATATCAAAAATCACCAGCAGTGGGATGTGCTCAACGCTGTAGACAACAAAGGCAGCGGTGTCGTTCTGAGCCTGTATCAGGACATGGACAATACGGGCGTCTTCTATCTTCCAGCAACGCGCGGAACTTACGGGAGGGTGCGCCTGCTGCTGTTCAGCGCTCCTGGCGGCAAGAATATTTACGATTCCGCCAGCGACTCGAGAAAACCGTCGCTCGCTTTCAATGTCACGATTGCGACAGCCGAAAAGCGTGTCGTCGCACCGAAGCTGCACATTGGCGCAGTCGGCGCGCCCGTCGATAATGGAAATGGCACCTATACGGTTACGATACCGGCTGAAGTGCGTTATCCCGCGGACTATACCATACCTGGCGGCGGGCTATGGGCAATGGCTAAAGGAGAAGGTCCGATCTTTTCACAGGCGTGGGCCGGCGCGAAAAAGGCGCTGGCGGGACCTGATCCGCTCGACCCGTATAAAGTCATTCCGGTTACGTTCGTCGCTAAAACCGTCAAGCCGGGTTTGCATAATGTGCAGTTCGGTCTGTTTTCAACGAACTGGGGCAAACCACTCGATTGGACTTTCCCCGGAATCGATGTCGAAGTCGGCGGAGATGCCTGGGTGGTCAAAGCGCCTCTCGAGAACATCCCGCCGCGCCTGCGCGTACGCCGCAATCGTTTCGAGACCCTTGCGGGCGCGGATCACAACTTCTATGCTGGCAAGCCGGAAGCGCGCAGAGCTGCCTCGTTCGTTCGTGGCGGCAACTACGGCAACGCGATCCTCTGGTCGACGAAACCTGCGCTGAACCGACCGGGCTACTTCTCGCTGCTGCGCGGTATCGGCTGTAAGTTCATGCGCTTCAACTTCAATCCGGACAAATTCATCGACAGTGCGCCGTATCGTCACGCCGTCGATCAGGTCGTACAGAACATCTGGGCAGCAGGGCTCTATCCGCTGATCGCTCCCCAGGATCTGCCGAAGGGTGATACGATGGAGGCGCGCATTGCACGCGGGCGTGAACTGATGCAGATAATGGCGACGACCTATCGTGGCAAGAGTATCTGGCTGGAAGTCTGCAATGAGCCAAAAGAGTTCGCTTCGTGGTCGACATGGAAACCGATCGCGGTCGAATATGCCAGAGCGATCCGCAGTATCGATCCGGAAGCGTTTGTTGTCGTGCCGTTCGAGAACTACAGCAAGGATGGACGCGGCGCAGCAAAGGATCCGATACGTGACGTACAGGTCGACCTCTATGACGGTCACGCGTACGTGAAGCCGGAAGAGGTCGCCATGCTGTTCGGCGCGCCCGTCAAAGCGGGACTGCCGGTACTGATCGGAGAATACGGCGGCGGACCGGACTATCTGGCACGTATCGATGCTGCCCTGCAGAATGTACCGGGGCTGATGGCGTCGGGACCCTGGGCGTTCACGATCAAAGGACAGGACAGCCTGCCACTCGTCGAAAAAGGATCGACTGCGAATCTCGTTCTGACGCCTGCCGGGCAGAAAATCGCAGACGATTACGCCGCCTGGGACGCAGGCAGGAAGATACCTTAGTGTTCGACGCCTTTTCTCCCCCTCCTTTTCGTTAGTTAAGGAGGGGTTGGGATGGTGGATTCAATACACGGTTTGAAAACCCGTGTGGCAAGTTGAGGCGCAAAGGCTGCAGGGCGAAATATCAAAGTGACATATCTGGAGAATAGCAAAGGAAGCGAATCATGAAGCGGGTGCTTCTAAACGTTGGCTTTGGACTGCTGGCGGTATCGGCGGGACTGCCAACGGGTTCTACGCAGACGAAGCCGTCAAAGGAAACTGCTGGCTGGAAGGCGACGGGGACGCTGTTCGAAGCCTGTTCCTGCAGCGTACCCTGCCCGTGTAACTTCGGGCAAAATCCGACGCATGGTTACTGTCACACGATCTATGCCTACCGGCTGAAGAGCGCGAGCTATAATGGGGTCATACTGGACGGCCTGATTTTCGGCGGTGGTGAGGCAGACAAAGGCGCAGCGACTTTTCTCGACGTCCGTGCGACCGCTGCGCAGCGACCCGCGCTCGAAAAACTCGCGCTGCTCGTCTTCAGTAAAGGCGGACCTTCGTCGGGCAATCGGCGATTCGTACCAACGAAAATCACGGTCGAAAACACAACTTCTAAATTCAAGCTCGACTTCGCGGGAGTGGGCGGATTTGCGGCGGAAATTCTGATCGGTGCGGACGGCACAAATCCGATCATTGTCGAAAATAACACGACCTGGCCCGTACGCCGTTTTATCAAAGGCAAGACAACGTCGTTCGAGTATAAAGATGCGGTCGGCAACCACCTGCATCTCGATGGCGTCAACGCGAACCTCGGCGAGTTTTCGCTTTCCGGCAGTCTGTCAGGCAACTCGACCGCTCGTTATCGAACTGCAGGCGCGCAAACTGCCTCGGTAACGAATGCGTTGGAGACAAACAAATCCTGCTGTCAGCCCGTCGCAGTTATGAATGCGAACCTCAAAGCCAATAAAACCCGGTGATTTCGGAGCCTGTTTTCAGCCGTTCCATAGCCTGGAAACCATCGGGTGAGTGGCGCTGTACTCCTGTTGTCCTACGGACGAGGAAAGCATTCAGCACTGAAAGTATTCATCGATCTGGATCTCGTCATAGGACGACAATTTGAAAATCAAATTGACTTACGCTCGGAGCGAAGCAGAGTGTAACGTCATTCCATGCAGTCAGGAAATTTCAGTCCCTGGTATTCTTCAGGCAGGATCACATCGGAGCGATAAATGAGACCAACGATTACGGAATCGCAGCGTCGCCAGTTTGCTGAGGACGGCTACTTTCTGCTGGAAAACGTTTTCACGGCGGCGGAGATGGACGCTCTCGCGGAGCAGATCGAGACCTATCAGCGGCAGCACGAACAGAGACTTGCAGAGGTGGAAGTCGAAGGCATTTCCCGCGTCGGCGAAATCTCTTTCACCAGTCATATTGCCGAAAAGGATGCCTATATACGGGACTTCGTTACACGACCCGAATTCGTCGCGATCACTACCCAACTGCTCGGGCCAAACATCGATCTCTACTGGAACCAGTCGGTTTTCAAAGGTCCTGATGGCAGCAAAGAGTTTCCCTGGCATCAGGACGATGGTTACACGCCCGTGGAGCCTTCGCCCTACCTGACTCTGTGGCTCGCCCTCAATGACGCCACCACGGATAACGGCTGCATTTCTGTACTGCCGGGCTCGCATAAAAGAGGGCTCGTGCCGCACACACCGAGTCCGATTGGTCTCGTCTGCCATTCCGCCGACGACCCGGATCAGGGAGTACAGCTGCCGGTTCCTGCTGGATCGATCGGGGTCTTTTCTTCGTTGACGATGCACAAGAGTGGCGTCAACCGAACGCACGGAATCCGCAAAGCCTATATCGTTCAGTATTCACATGCCGGACTCAAAGATGCTCGCAACGGTGAGATTCTCAAAGATAAAATTCCCGTCGCCAGAGAGGGATTATCGGTGGAATCCCCCGTAGTTTGACCGGTATTTATCGATCGACTGCGTATAATGCGACAACAAGTTTCGGTATTTGTTTGCAATTTGGCGGAGTCCTGTGTTACAATAGTCCAGACGTGGAGAGGTGGCTGAGTGGTCGAAAGCGGCTGACTGCTAATCAGTTGTAGCGCTAATAAGCGCTACCCCGGGTTCGAATCCCGGCCTCTCCGTTTCTTTATAAACATACATTGTTGTTCGATGTCTTGTTTCCATCGCGTAGATCGTCAGCCCGATATACCAGTTCTGCCGCTGCCGAGAAGCATGTCTGATGGGTCCTCAGTACTCCCCGTCTTTCCCTGGCTTCGTGTATCCTGCCTGACGAACTACTCAACCATACGTCGACGTCCGCTGCCGCCTCGTTGCGCTGATCGAGCCCGCGTCTTCGTGAAAGGGTCTGCCTATGTTACGATCATTCCTTCTGATCGCGATCGTGTCCCTGCCCCTGGCGGCAGCACAGACTGCGAATGCTTCCTCCGCCTCTCAGTACGCTGCCCTGCGACAGAAATTGCATTGTAATCGCCACCTTAGCTATACTGCGGTGCAGTCGGACCCGCTGACGAATGCCGACAAAGTACTGGAGTTGCGCGGAACCGTAAACGGTGTTTCCGAGACCGACAAATCTGTTACGATCATTCTGACACTCCCGGACAAACAAACCCCGACGCTCGATCTTCCTCTCAATGAAGCAGCCCTATTGCGCGATACGACACTCCCACGCATTAGCCTGCTCGTCCAGGTAGCTTCCGGCAATATCGGCAATCAGGTATCGCTCAAAGTGCTTTCGGCGGTGCGAACCGATGAGATCGTAGCCTATGACGCGCAACTGACTGAAAAAGATCGTGCAGCGCAGCGACGAGCCGAACAGACGCGGAAAGCGAACGAGCGATGGCATCAGGAAGTGCTGCGATCGGGTCCGCGAAACGCATCGAAACTCTCTTCGCGCGGCGGGCTATCCCGACCGGACATTTCTATCCCGCCGATCACCGGGCAGATCGCCGATTATCAGCGCGCGCTCGGAACACGAGTTCGCGACTGCTTCCCCTACTACTACAATTTCATCGCGCGCCATAATCGCAAACTCGACGGACAGAGCGCTGCACAAATCGCCTATTACCTGCTGGCGTTTGCCGACAAATACGATGTCGACCCGCGACTTGTCACCGCAATGATCGTCGCTGAATCCGACTTCGATCCGCGCTCCACTTCCAGCGCTGGCGCGATGGGTCTGGGGCAGTTGATGCCCAACGAAGCGAAGGAACTCGGGCTGAACAATCCGTACGATATTCAGCAGAACCTCAAAGGTTCGGTGCACTTCCTCCGGGCACGCCTCGACAACTTCTCCAGCTCGGCGGCTCAGGGCGGAGCGCTCTCCTTTGAGCAGATACGCCTCGCGCTCGCTGCCTACAATGCGGGCGTCGGCGCCGTCAAAAAGTATCACGGCATACCGCCCTATCGAGAAACCCAGGGTTATGTAAAGCGCATCGAGAAGCTGTACCGCCAGTTCTGCGGTCTCAGTTCCTGACAATCACATTGCTGTGATATATGTGCCGGTAGCCGTCCCCCTCTTTCTTTGTGAAGAGGGGGATTTTTCCTTCCGGGCTGTAAGAATATATTCCACGTCAAAACACATTTCTAACCTCAGCCTCTCCATTCTTTGCTTTATTGCAAGGAGGGGTTGGGAGTGATGGATTTGCACAGAGGGTTGAAACCCCGGTCTGTCTGGCGTTCCACCGAGCGCGTATCGGACGCGATTCTGCGCGCTGCGCGAATGTGCATTTGCGTCTGCAGGACGATTGCTTTTTCCAGACGGGTACTTTCAGTACCCTGCAAGACATACCGGCAAAATGATCACCTGCGTAACGTGAGTAATTTATTATCGCGGGCAGGAGAAATGCCCTGCAATCGTGAAATAGATCGGAGAAATGTTCGTTTCTAACGTCGCGTAAAGCCGATGCTGCCTTCTGCAGACACGAATACCGGAAGTCAATCTCGAAAAATCGTCACAAAACTTTCACAAAACATTGTCGTTGACCCGGATCCAGCGGGCGGCATCCTACGATTGCTGCGCTGCTCCGGGCGAGGAGTCTGATTCTCATGTATGTTGGCATTTTAACCGGTCCATTCAGTGGACAGCCGCTCGAGCACGTTGCCGCTTTCGCCGGACAGTATGGTTTCGGCGGTCTCGAAGTCGTTGCGGGTCCCGGCAGCAAGCACATCGACACGAACAACTTTACAGCAGAGACGGCTCAGACAGTCAGCGACCTGATGCTGAAACGTTCGCTTCAGATTTCCGCCGTCTCCGCTTACTGCGATCTCACAGCAGGCAATCCAGAGCACCGCGCGACCAATATTCAGACCGTGCATAACGCGATCGACGCCGCTTTGCTGCTGCAGGTCGATGTCGTCTGTGTGCTTGCCGGACTGCCGCCCGCCGGTAAGGATCGTATCAAGACGATCGAGGAGGACTGCGCCGTCGTCTTTCCTCCGCTACTCGAATATGCGCAGAGCAAAGGCATCCGCCTTGCGATGGAGAACTGGACGGCGACCAATATCCAGAACCTCGCGCACTGGAAGCGCATATTCGAGGTGCTTCCGCACAAGAACTTCGGTCTGAACTTCGATCCGTCTCACCTGCTCTGGCAGGACATCGATTATATCGAGGCAGTAGACAAATTCGGCGACCGTATTTTTCATACGCACGGCAAAGACACCGAAATTAAGGATCATGTCAAGCGCATCGTCGGCAATCAGGGGAGCGGCTGGTGGCGGTATGTTATACCGGGTCTCGGGCAGGTTCGTTGGGGGGAATATATCGCCGCATTACGCCGCAACGGTTATAATGGCGTGATCTCGATCGAGCATGAAGACGACGCAGTCGAGCGTGAGGAAGGTTTTCTGATCGGCAAAAAGTATCTGGAGCAGTTCATCGCCTACTGAGTTAACCTCATCTCCCTCTCTCGAAGCTACAGGAGAGGGGAAGACAGAGCCAGCCTCGCTCCCGACCCTTCTCCCCAAGGAGCCTGCGACTGGCAGGGAGAAGGGTAAATGCTCGGATGGGTAACGTATCTGCATGGCAAACGCTTTGTCGTTTGCAAGCGAGCCCCATTCTCTGTCTTCCCTCTTTCTAATCAGGTGCGAACGGCTGGGGTTGGGTTAGGGCTGTCCTGTCACAATTTCGGTGGCGCAGCGTAGTGTAGGGTGTGCTAAAACTCTCTTCCTGCGGTACAATAAGTCCCTGCGGCAGTTCCTTTGTCGGTGGGGCAATGACGGTCCATCTTCCAATTCGCCAGCACGATTTGCGAAAGCGACCGCCCAACCGCTCTCACGCTCAGGAGTTGTCCACGCTCATGCCACCCTCTTTCAATGCTCTGTCCAGTCGAATTATATTTCAATCTATGTCCCGAACAATGTCGATTATGTCCTTGCGGTCTCATCAGTCCGAATCCGCCGGTAACTCGTCCCGAAAGATGTCGCCACGAAATCGATACGGTCTGCTGTCAGCCGCGGCCGTGCTGCTCGGCTTTGCAGGGTGCAGCAACAATCCGTACCCAGCAGGCGATACGGCAAAGCCCGTTCTCTACCGCGTATTGACAGCGGACCTGAAGACGCTCGACCCGAGCATTTCATACACAGTCGACGAGGGTGTCGTGATCGACACGATCTATCCCGCCTACTACCAGTACCACTATCTGAAACGCGACCCCTTCGTCATGGAACTTTCGCTGGGGGCGGAAGAGGCAAAACGCGAAGCTTTTCCCGTCACCGTCACCGAAAAAGGTAAGCCTGTTACAAAGCAGGGTGAGCGTTGGACATTCCGCCTCAAACCCAACCTGCGCTTCCAGGACGATCCCTGCTTCCCTGGCGGCAAAGGTCGCAATATTACGGCTGCGGACATTGTTTACTCGTTCCGGCGTATGGGCGATCCGGCCGTCGTCTGCCCGGTACTCAGCTTTTTCGGGGACAAGGTGCTCGGCATGGCAGAGTATTCCGCTCACCTCGACGAGATGGAAAAGCAGAAACAACAGCCCGATTACGCTTTCCCGATCGAAGGGTTACAGCTCGATGCACACGATCCCTACCTGTTTCGTATTGTGCTGAACCAGCCCTACCCGCAGCTGCGCTACCTGATGGCAATGCACTTCACGACGCCGCTGGCACACGAGGCGGTTGACATGTATGGGAAAGAACTCGCCCGGCATCCGGTCGGCTGCGGCGCATTCAAGCTGACGGAATTTTCGCCGAAACAGCGCATCGTGCTGGTCAAAAACGAGAACTATCGTGAAGACTACTACCCGACCGAGGGTGCGCCCGGCGACCGCGAAGCGGGCTTGCTCGAAGACGCAGGCAAGCGTCTGCCGCTCGTCGATAAGGTGCAGTACAACATCATCCGCGAAGGTGTCACGAGTTGGAACCTTTTTCAGCAGGGCTATGAAGATCAGGCGGCCGTGACGCAGTCGAATTTTCAACAGGTGATCAGCTCGTCGAACAAGCTCTCGCCCGAGATGTCCTCGCGCGGTATAAAGCTCCTCAAAGCAGCTGCTGCGAACGTCTACTACTACGGGTTCAATATGAACGACCCGGTCGTCGGCGGCTATACTCCTGAACATCGGAAACTGAGGCAGGCGATCTCGATGGCGATCGATTCGCAGGCAGATATCGACTTATTTCATCAGGGTCTCGGCATTCCGGCGCAGTTCATCATCGCCAAAGGAATCTATGGCTACGATCCGAACTACGTCAACCCCTACCGCGAACACAACATCGACAAGGCAAAACAGCTGCTCGCGGAAGCAGGATACCCTGGCGGCATCGACTCCAAAACGGGCGACCGACTGACGATCTATTACGAAAACGCGTGCGTCACGGCGGCAGGTCGGCAATCGGTCGCGCTCTGCGTGAAGAACCTCTCGGACATCGGCATTCATGTCGAATCGAGAGTTTCGCTGCCCGACATCTGGCAGGGGAAAATCGACAAAGGCGAATATCAGTTCATGCGCTACGGCTGGTTCGCCGACTACCCCGATCCCGAAAATTTCGTGTTCCTGCTCTATGGACCGAACAAGCGGCCAGGACCTAACGCCACCAATTACGTGAACCCAGAGTACGATAAATTGTTCGAACAGATGCAGGCGATGAACGACGGACCGGAACGGCTCGCGATAATCGCAAAAATGCGGGCGATCGCCGTCGAGGACTGCCCCTGGATTTACATCAATCATGATGAGGCGCTCACCGTTAGCCAGTCCTGGCTGTACAACGTCAAGCCGCATCCCGTTTCCAATGAGTCGGCAAAGTATCTGCGCGTCGACGCCCCACTGCGCGATAAACTGCAGCATGAGTGGAACCATCCGAACTATCTGCCCACGATCGCGTTTTTCATGCTGTTGATATTCGGCTCCGCCCCTGCCGCCAGTGTAATCAACAAGCACCGCAACCGTCACGTACGTCGCAGTTCCGGAGGTCTGGACTGATGCTCTTCTATCTGCTGCGCCGCCTGCTGTATTCAATTCCGATTCTGATCGGCGTCTCGCTGCTGACTTTTTGGCTGTTCTATCTGACGTCGACACCGGAGCAGATGGCACGTAAGAACCTGTCCGCAAAGAACCCCTCGCCAAAGCAGATCACGACATGGATCGTGAAGCACGGGTATGACAAGCCGCGCACGGAACAGTTCCGGAAGCACATGACGGAACTGTTCCTGTTCCGATTCGGCAAATCAGATGTCAACGGCGAGGATATCCGCGCGCGTCTGATCAAAGGAGCAGGACCTTCCGGAATGCTCGGCCTGGCTGCTTTCGCTTTGTCACTAGTGACGACGGTAACGTTCGCCTTGATCGCCGCCTACTATCGCGGCACCTATGTCGATGGATTCCTGACATTCATGAGTGTGTTTCTGATGAGCGTCGTGTATATGGTGTATATCATCGCCGGACAGTTCATACTCGGCAAAATACTCAAATATGCGCCGCTCGCAGGCTATACCAGCGGAACGAGCGCCTGGAAATTCCTGCTTTTGCCCGTGATCGTCGCGATCATCAGCGGTCTTGGTGGCAGTATGCGCCTCTACCGGACCTTCCTTTTAGAAGAGATGGGGCAGGACTACGTCCGTACCGCCCGCGCTAAAGGTGTTGGGGAACGCGCAGTACTTTTCAGTCACGTCCTGAAAAACGCCGCGATCCCGATCATCACCTCGGTCGTTCTAGGCATCCCATTGATCTTTCTCGGCAGCCTGCTGTTGGAATCGTTTTTCGGCATTCCAGGTCTGGGCGGACTTACAGTGGACGCGATCACGAACCAGGACTTCGCCGTGGTGCGCGCGATGGTGTTCATTGGCACGATCCTTTACATTATCGGGGCGATGCTAACCGACATCTGCTATGCGCTCGTCGATCCGCGTGTCCGTTTTGAGTAAACACTTTTAAGCCCTGTACTTTCAAGCACTGAGAATTCCCAGAGTTGCAACCCGGTCTGACTGACAGATTAGATTCCCAGAGTTAAAACCCCGGTCTGTATGGCGTTCCGCCGAGCGTCCTTCAGCCCTCATTCCAACCCTATTTCCTATCGCTCTTACTTCGCTAAAGAGAAGGGCGAAGGCTGTAAAACCCTTTTTTCTCCACTCTCCGTAATGAGGTAAGAATGGTAGGGAGAGGGGATGGGGGTGAGGGCTCTTGCACTGGCGTCTGTACGACGTTCGCTTTTTGCATCCGGGTACTTTCAGTACCCGGTACTTTGCAGTATTCCGAAACCAAACCTATGACCAAATTGTCACCGATCCTGAATAATCTGATTCCTTTCGCTGCAATTCTACTGGCGGTGCTGGTGGTACGGCGGTCGAATACACAGCCGCTCTGGCGCGAAGCCTACCGGCGTCTGATGAAGAATCGTGTTGCGCTGATCGCGCTGTTTGTGATCGGGCTGTATGCGGGGGTGGCGTTCCTCGACAGCGTCGGGTGGCAGGACAACAGAAACGCGGCGCGCCAGACTGTGCTCGAAAGAATGTTCTCCGGCGTCAAGACCGAAAAAACTTACTCCGCACCACTGGCAACCTACACGACGGGCGAACCCAAGCCGAGTCTACTGAAAGGCAGACACCTCTTCGGCACGGACGGCACAGGGTCGGACGTACTTTATCAGACGCTGAGAGGCTGCCGCACGGCAGTGATCATCGGAGGCGTTGCTTCGCTCATCGTTACGCCGCTCGCGCTGCTCTTCGGCATGATGGCTGGCTACTACGGCAAACGAGTCGATGACGCAGTCCAGTATCTCTATACTGTCCTCGATTCGATACCCAATATTCTGCTGCTGATCTCGCTGCTGCTGGTGCTCGGGAAGGGACTGGACAAACTCTGTATCGCTCTCGGCATCACGTCCTGGGTCGGGCTGTGCAGGCTGATACGCGGCGAGACACTCAAACATCGTGATCGCGAGTACGTCCGCGCCGCCAAATCGCTTGGCATGAGCAATACCCGCATTATGATGCGCCATATTCTGCCGAACCTGCTGCCGATCGTGATAATTTCCGTGACGCTCGGGTTCAGCGGACTTGTGCTTTCCGAGTCGATCCTCTCCTATCTCGGACTCGGAGTCGAGGCGGGAACAGGAAGCTGGGGCAATATGATCGATGCGGCGCGTATCGAATTGGCACGCGACCCGATCATCTGGTGGAATCTGGTCGCGGCGTCGAGCGCGCTTTTTATTCTCGTATTGGCAATCAATATTTTCGGGGACGCGATACGCGACGCGATCGACCCCCGTTTGCGGAGTTGACATTTTGAGCGAACCGTTGCTGCAGGTCGAGAACCTGCGTACCTATTTCAGCACCCCGAGCGGAATTGCAAAGGCGGTCGATGGTGTGAGTTTCACCGTCAATCAGGGCGAGACGCTCGCGATCGTCGGCGAATCTGGCTGCGGCAAGTCGATGACCGCACTTTCTATTCTGCAGCTCGTTCCGGAACCGGCGGGTTATATCGAAGGCGGCCGCATCGTTTTTCAGGGCAAAGACTTGCTCGACCTGACCTGGGAGCAGATGCGCGGCGTGCGCGGCAAAGACATCGCGATGATCTTTCAAGAGCCGATGACGAGTCTGAACGCCGTTTTCACGATCGGCAGACAGCTTATCGAGGCGATGCTGCTGCACGGAAAATATAACAAACAGTCCGCCGCGACCCGCGCCGCCGACCTGCTGGCGCGAGTGGGTCTGCCGGAACCGGCACAGACTCTGCGGCAGTATCCACACGAGCTTTCCGGCGGTATGCGCCAGCGTGTGATGATCGCGATGGCGCTGGCGAACGAGCCCAAACTGCTGATCGCCGACGAACCGACGACTGCGCTCGACGTAACGATTCAGGCGCAGATACTCGACCTGCTGCGTGATCTGCAGAAGGAGACGGGCATGTCTGTGCTGCTGATTACGCACGATCTCGGGATCGTGGCGAAAATGGCAGATAATGTCGCGGTGATGTACGCCGGGCAGGTCGTTGAAAATGCGCCGACCTTCGATCTCTATCAAAATCCGATGCACCCATATACGAAGGGACTCTTCGCGAGCCTTCCGACGCGCAACCGGCGCGGTCAGGATCTAATGACGCTGGAGGGGATTGTGCCGCACTCGACGAACTGGCCCGCTGCCTGCCGATTCGAGCCGCGCTGCCGCTTTCACTGGGAGACCTGCCGCACTGTCGCGCCCCGCTATGAGACGAACGGTTCCGATCGACCTGTGCGCTGCCACCTCTACGACCCGAGTATCACTACACGTCCGCCGCTCGACAGTCTGTCTGAGATCAAAGCGACCATTGTACAAGAAACGATCGGTTCTGTGTCGGAGAACGCCGTGCAGATGGGAGCGCCAAGTGATTGACCAGAACAGTGCCGCAGGCGAAATCAAGAAGGCTGCCGATTCCAACGAAGTTCCGCTGCTGTCGGTGAAGGGACTGAAAAAGTATTTTCCACAGCGTGGGGGATTTTTCAGACCGAAGACCTATAAAAAGGCGGTCGATGACATCAGCTTCGATGTGCGGCGCGGCAAAACTCTTGCGCTGGTCGGCGAGAGCGGTTCCGGGAAAAGCACCGTTGGGCTGATGCTGCTCGACCTGTTGGAGCCCACCGGCGGCGACATTATCTATGACGGACGTCCCTTCTCCGACCGACATGGCAGAGAGCGGCTCGATCTGCGCCGCGAGATGCAGGTCGTCTTTCAGGACCCGTATGCCTCACTGAACGCGCGTATGAACGTGCGCGAAACGCTGACGGAGGGCATGATCGTCCACAAAATGGTCGGCAACGCCGCCGAGCGCGAAGTGCGCGCAATTGAGCTGTTAAAGCAGGTGAGCATGCCCGCCGACGCGCTCGATCGCTACCCACACGAGTTTTCCGGCGGACAGCGGCAGCGCATCGCGATCGCCCGCGCGCTCTCGGTCGAGCCCAACTTTATTGTGTTGGACGAGCCGACGAGCGCGCTCGACGTCTCGGTACAGAGCCAGGTGTTGAACCTTCTGCGGCGGCTGCAGCGCGAACGCAACCTGACCTATCTGTTCATCACGCACAACCTGGATGTCGTGGGATACCTTGCGGATGAAGTGGCTGTCATGGAGCGCGGGCGTATCGTCGAGCGCGGCACAGTCGACCAGATTTTCGACAGTCCGCAGGAAGCCTACACGCAGCGCTTACTCAATGCGATCCCTTCCCTCGACCCCGCCAACCAGAAAGTCCTCGCCGCCATAAACAATAGCGGCGGGTAACAATTCACCCTGCCTTCAGTATCGCACTTACTGGCGAAATAGCTGCATTCGCTCCCCCTCCCGAAGCTTCAAATAGGGGGTTGGGGGTGAGGAGGGATAGTTACACCGGCGGATAAGCCCCTGTTTTTTGACATGGCGTCGAGTCTTCCGGATCTAGCATGGAACGAGAGAGTGAAATGCCATTTCTCTGCCGATGAAAAAGAATAGTCAGCAAGAAGGCAGCTCGCAACAAGAGCGTCTCGAAGCGGTCGTGCGGCGAACGGTCGAGCGGTATGCGCTGTTCGCTCCGGGAGCTACCGTGCTTGTCGGAGTGTCCGGCGGACCCGATTCGACCGCGCTGCTGTATCTGTTGGCTGGCTTCCGGAACGAATGGGGACTGACGCTCGTCGCCGCGCATCTCAATCATGGATTTCGCGGGGCGGAAGCCGATGCCGATGCCGAGTATGTCGCAGACCTCTGCCGCGCACTCGCTGTTCCCTGTGTTAGCGAACGAATCGATGTCCCCGCTTTGCAGCGTCGTCGTCGGCTCTCCGCACAGGAAGCCGCCCGCGAAGCCCGTCACGCTTTTTTACGCCGCTCCGCTGTAGACCGCCGCGCCGACCGTATCGCGCTCGGACATAATCGTGACGATCGCATCGAGACAATCCTGCTGAACTTGCTGCGGGGCGCAGGGCTGGAAGGATTGTCCGGTTTCCCGCCGCTCGATTCCTCCCCCGCCGATTCGGCTACTGTTCCAGTCAATCAGCCTTCTGTCGATCCGCCTTCTGTCGATCCGCCATCAAACCGCTTGCATCTCATTCGACCGCTCTATGATGCCAGCCGCGCACAGATCGAAGCCTATTGCGCCGCCAACGACCTCACGCCTCGCCGCGACTCCTCCAACGAACATACAGACTATTCGCGCAACCGTGTACGCGCGGAACTGCTTCCCTACCTGGTGTCGTACTATAACGAAAGGGTGGGAGACGCGCTGCTGCGAACGGCGGAACTCGCATCCGCCGATAATGAACTGCTAGAGACAATGGCGACTGAATCGCTTGCGACAATCACTAGCGATTCGAGTAATGCCAGCCTGACGATCACGACGGAGGGACTGCTCGCACTGCCGCTCGCGCTTCGGCGGCGTGTGCTGCGATTGGCGATCGCGGCGCGTCGTGGCAGCCTGCGCGACATCGAATTCAGCCTGATCGATCATACGCTCGAACTGCTGGCGTCCGGCCGAAAGACCGACTGCCAGCTTCCCTATGGCGACGAAGCGGCGATTCGAATGCAGGGCGATAGCCGCACTCTCACGATTTCCCGCGTCCCGGCGGCACGAACTGTGCTGCCCTGGCTGATCGAACTCGCTGTGCCGGGCACCACTCTCGTCCCGCAGGCGAACTGCGCTGTCGAGATCAGAATTACAAAGAGAAGCGATGGCGAAACTGAAGCCGCTGATTTGGCGGGCTTCGACTGCGTATTGGGCAGTGAACCCACCGAATCGCCTGTGATTGTTACCGCCGGGGATGACCCAGAAAAGGGTAATCGAAAAGAAGACAATCGGGAATCGGGGCAATGGCACGGGTTTCTGCTCGATGAGCTGACAATGCCACTGACGGTGCGCTCACGACGCCCCGGAGACAGTATGCATCTCCGCGGCGGCAGCAAAAAGATTCAGGATCTGCTAGTCGATGCAAAGCTGCCCTCTTCTCAGCGTGACCTGTTTCCGCTAATCGTAGATGCGAACGGCGCCGGACGAATACTGGCTGCAGGCTGGCTGCGCGCTGCGTCAAATGCGCTGTCGCAAGTTGGTCTGTCTCTCCCACAAGCAGATAGACAAGCACAAATACATGCTCGGCGTGTATTTGATCAGCAAAATGAAGAGCAAGCAGAAGAATTCAAAAAACGAAAAGCAGAGATGAACGTAGAATCATGCGATACGCATATCGTCAGTTATGAAATACTCTGGATGCGAGTCGCCTGTACTAAAGTCGATTCGTTCGAGGCATAAGGTCGTGCGGACAGTGGATGCTGCCGACAGTATGCTATAATGTAATCCGTGAAACACCCTTCGCCATCTCAAATGGCGTCGGAGGAGGTTGACTTGAAGACTGGCAACAATGGGATCCGCTGGATCGGTTTGTTTGTAATCATCGCTCTGCTCATCGTACTGTTCAGGTTTGTTCTCCAGTCCAATTCGGGTGGAGGAGTCAAAAACGAATCCTATCAGAATTTTCTCGTCAAAATCGACAAATATCCAGAGTCGATCGATATCGTGAATTTCGATAAAGATTCAGCTCTCGCGACCCTGCGAACTCCGCTGGCCAGTGGTGAAAAACAACTGTCCGTTCGTCTGCCAGACGCGGAACAATCGCGCAGCCAGCTCCATAGAAAACTCACCGAAAAGGGCGTCAATTACGAGTTCAAGCCCCCGATATTGAACGAATTCATGTCGACGGCGCTCTCGATGCTGCTGCTGCCGATTTTGCTGATCGGGCTGTTCTGGTTCCTCTTCCTGCGTCAGGCGCAGTCGGGCGGAAATCAGGCGATGAACTTCGGACGCAGCCGCGCACGCCGAATGACGGACTCGGTGCCGAAAGTCACCTTCGACGAAGTCGCTGGCGTGGAAGAAGCAAAGCAGGAGCTGGCGGAGATCGTCGAGTTCCTCAAAAATGCCAAGAAGTTCCAGGCGCTCGGTGCGAAGATCCCGAAAGGCGTTCTGCTGCTCGGACCTCCCGGCTGTGGCAAAACGATGCTTGCACGTGCTGTCGCTGGCGAGGCGGGCGTTCCCTTCTTTCATATTTCTGGTTCCGATTTCGTGGAAATGTTTGTCGGTGTCGGCGCGAGCCGCGTTCGCGACCTTTTCGATACCGCCAAAAGCAATCGCCCCTCGCTGATCTTCATCGATGAGATCGATGCGGTTGGCCGACAGCGCGGCGCGGGTCTCGGTGGCGGACACGATGAGCGGGAACAGACGCTGAACCAACTGCTCGTCGAGATGGACGGCTTCGATCCGAACGCAGGCGTCATCATGATCGCTGCAACGAACCGACCCGACGTCCTCGATCCTGCCCTGCTTCGCCCTGGCCGTTTCGACCGTCGTGTAGTCGTCGATGCGCCTGATGTGACCGGACGCAAGGCAATCTTCCAGGTGCACCTGCGTGGTAAACCGATTGAAGACGACATCAATGTCGATACTCTGGCAAAACTGACGCCTGGATTTACCGGCGCGGACATCATGAATGTTGTCAATGAGGCGGCGATTCTAGCGGCGCGGCGCGACAAAACCAAGATCGGCATGAGCGAGTTCGACGAGTCCCGTGACCGGGTGCTGATGGGACCGGAGCGCAAGACGCGTATGAACTCGGAGCGCACGCTGCGCGTTGTCGCCTATCATGAACTGGGCCACGCGATTGTTGCCGCGAAAATACCGAACGCCGATCCAGTCTATAAAATTACCGTTATTCCGCGCGGCATGAGTGGCGGCGCCACCTGGTTCCTGCCGAAAGAAGAGGGACTGCGCACCAAACAGGATATGCTCGACGACATCACGTCCTCGCTGGGCGGACGAGTTGCTGAAGAGATCATATTCGGTGACGTGACCACAGGCGCTTCCGGTGACCTGAATCACGCGACCGATCTGGCACGGGCAATGGTCTGCGATTACGGTATGAGCGATCGACTGGGAATGGTTCGCCTCGGAAGACGGCACGGAAATCCGTTCCTCGGACGTGATCTGATGGAAGATCGCGACTACAGCGAAGAGATCGCACGCGCGATCGACGAGGAGGTACGCGCCTTCATCGATCAAGGCTACGAGCGTGCGCGACACATTCTGCTGGAGCATCGCGCCAAAATGGATGAGGTCGCCGAGATCCTGCTCGAAAAAGAGACTCTGACGCGTGAAGAGTTCCTCGCGCTGCTCGATGGCACGGCGAATGCGGAGAGCATCCGAAGTTCGATGATTACGCCGCCAACGCCGCCGACGACCGGTCTCTCGGTGCCAACCGAGCAGCCGGAGCCTCCGCGCATTCAGAGCCGTCTGCGCCCTGAACCCGCCTGAAACAAACTCAATAGAATCTAAAAGCGCTCCGGAGAGATCTTCTCTCCGGAGCGCTTTTATGTCATCCACTTATATGTCTGCAGCTGCCCGTCTTACAATTTTTTGGCGAAATCGACCGCACCGGGCGGTGAGAGCAAAATGCGCTGCGCTTCTGTCAGTTCGCTTTCCAACCCGATTGCGCCGGGCGTCCCACCGTTCGGGAAATAGGTATGGTTCAACCAGGCGATGCTGCAGGGCGCGTATTTGTAGAACAGTGTACGGCGGACACCGGGTCCCTGCCATGGCAGAGTGCCATGGACAAGCGCTTCGGTGAACAGTATGCAGTCCCCTGCTTTAGCTGAGATCTGCTGTACGATAGAGGAGGCGCGTTCAAGCCGTTTGATGTCGGCAGGGCATTCGAAGTTGCTCTTATGGCTGCCGGGCACGATCGCCAGCCCGCCCGATCCCGGGGGCGTGTCGGTCAGCGCGTAAGTCGCGACCGTCAAGCCGCAGTATATCTGCCCATTATAGCAGCGATAGTAGTGGCAGGGGTCGAAGGGCGTCGTATTCGGTCCATGCAGTTTCAATCCTGTGTGCCCTGGCTGTAGGAAAATGGCATAGTCGTGATCAAGGCGAAGTTTCGCGCCCAGCGTCTCTTTGAGATAAGGCAGTACGCGTGGATTGTCGATCAGGTTTCTGAACAGTGGTCCCCAGAGTACCGGGCTGTCGATATGTGCGTTTTCTGTCTGCCCTCGCCACTTCGCATCGATCTCCGCCTGCGTGTCGATCCAGGCGTTCATCGCGTTGACTGTTTCCGGTTCGATCGCATTGGGAACCACCAGATACCCCTGTAAATCGAAAAGGTAGCGTTCTTCCTCATTCATCGGTTTCGTTTCTGTCCAATCTATCTGCTCAGTCACAGGCGTGAAGGCCGCGGTCTGGAATGGTAAATCCGCACGGTTTGCGCTACTCCGTACAGAGCAGTATGTGCATGCTCGGTTTGCAGGAGCCAAGACTACTCAATGATTCTACCCTCAATCGGCGCACAGTCAGTGATCGACGAAAACGCTAGAGCGGGAGGAACGGTCGACGACGAGTTCAGGACAGATGGTTCAGTAGATAGTGCGATGGAAACATTGGGTTCTGACGGTAGATTCGTCGTGCATTAATGCTCGTGCGCTTCTCAATTGTTTGTCGTTGAATCAGGTCGAATGCCAGCAAATGAGGAATTGTTAACGAAAAATCCGCCTTGAAACACGCCAAAGTGGTTTTGATACAGTCATTATTGCCTGTTTTGAAATAAATATAGCCTGAAATGCTATTTTGGCACACTTTATGCAATTAGAAAGACAGGTGCCTGCCTGAGTTTCAAACCGGAGTGCTTTCGCGACTGCGTTTCATGGATTCGTCAGCGAGGAAACAATTCAACCTATATGTCGGCGCTGTAGTAGATGTAGCTTACGTACTAAGTCCCTTTATCGGGGCGGAGTAGGAGATTTAATGTTAGATATGGAAATTGGAAAAGTTAAATGGTTCAATGATGCGAAGGGTTTTGGTTTCATCGAAGCGGAAGACGGCGTCGATGTGTTCGTGCATTATTCGGCGATCACAGCGGAGGGTTTCAAGACTCTTCGTGAAGGTCAAAGCGTCAATTACGATTCGATCGACACGGACAAAGGCCGTCAGGCAGCGAATGTAACACCCGCCGCAGGATAAGCCACTCTGCTTCGCATTTCGATCCCGCAGTTATACGCAGTAAGACAATTGAAGTAACACAATTCAAAATCGCCTCCCTATTTCTAGGGAGGCGATTTCATTTTCTCATATTTCGCATTTTTATCTATGTGCTGGCGGCGGTTTGGTCAATAAGCCAGTGTGTGCCTGTAGTCCAACCCAGGAAACGGCGCGCACGCACAGCCTCCGCAGAATCGATAGGCATTTCCGAAGGAAGCCTATCCAAAGATCGGGAGAGTCCTTCCATTGCCGGGCGAAAACGTATCTGAAACTCAGGAAGCTGCTTCTCTAGATGGGTGGACGCCCATGCAAGGAACGGCTGTACAGAGGCCTCTGATTCCAATGCAAGAAAGAAGAGCATCTGCCGCCATGCATAGGCTGTGTTCTTGACCATGTGTAAACTGGCATGCCAGTTGGATGCTGGCTGCTGGTGACGTTGGCAAATCCATATAAAGCAGTTTTGTGCCATGCCTCTGAGCTGAAGCTGTAATGTATCCGTCAATCTAAGAGCAGTAAACAACGCCGCTAGATTGTGCGTGGTCAGTATCTGCTCCTGTTCGAGGATCGTCCCATTGTAGGCGACGAGCGAATTGCCCTTGGCCATTCCCGCCATCTCGCAGCAGAGTTGAAAGAAGGCAGGTGATGTTGGGGCCCCGCCTTGCCGGGCGGTGCTGACATCGTCGATCTGCAGCACTTGTTCATAGGAGATTCCGTAGTATCGCTCATAGAGCGTCCCTTGCAAGAGTTGACCGGCTGTCCGAGCGGCAAGCAAAAACTTCTCGGAGAAAGCGCCCATGAAAATGTCGGCAGCTACCTCATCTACAATCGGCAGGCTAAGCTCGGCATCATCAGCCAATGTCCGAATTTCCTGTAGCAGTTTGTTTGGTAAGATCTGATGCGGAAATGCTGTAACAGCCAAGGTGACAATCTTCTCGAGTGTTTGTCGCGCAATCTCTTGAGTTGCCAGACTGCTGGTGCGCTGGGCTGAGATCGATTT
The DNA here is from genome assembly GCA_038216735.1 of Chthonomonadales bacterium. GTDB lineage: Bacteria > Armatimonadota > Chthonomonadetes > Chthonomonadales > Chthonomonadaceae > JBBQPY01. The sequence continues at coordinate 4,285 of JBBQPY010000038.1, read as the reverse complement.
TATCCATGGCAATTCGATGAGCTTAACCTGACTTTCCAAATTCAGAAGCAGCAGCGAACGCTTGCGGCGAAATGCCTGATAAACGGCTCCATACAGGCGTTGCAGGTCCGGATCAGTTATACCGGCAGCCGAAACCTGAGCGGTGATCTGTGAAACAACCTTCGCTAGAACCTCACCTGACGTAATGATCTTCTGATCGATAAGAACATCCACTGGCGCCATCAAGCAGCGGCGAATCTTTCCTTCGAACCTCTTCTCCATATCCTGCCCTGGCTCCATGTCGTACTTTTTAGCCTCCTCCGCAGTGACCGGCGTCAGGAGCCCATGCAGTGTTTCTAAACCACTCTCCAACGGCACTTTCGCCAGTCGGTCTATGACAATCTTCGCCAGATCGGGGTTAGTCGGTTGATTGGCAAGAGATGTCTGAAATTGTCGGAGACGTTGATTGCGTTCCGATGCGGGGAGACCCCGTCGTGTAACGATCTGTGCCAGGACAGAGCGGATGCTGCCAACTTCCCGACCGGTAAGGCTATCTGGTGCTGCAATGCACGCCTCCAGATAGCGGCGTAGAAGCGGAAAGTTCTCCCCCTGACGCACAGGCTTATTGCAAAGTTGATGCTTTTCTCGCAGATGTCGATAGTCCTCAAGCAGCACGCGTGCGCGTGTTTGCCAGCTCTCCGGATAGTGTTGGCAGGGCCAGCCACCTTCAATTATGAACCGTCCCGTCTCGGTGCGAGTGGGCTTACCGTTCGATCCTGTTTGCAGTGTCGGAACAGAGCCCTCAATGGTCTCAAGAAAAAGTTCGACGGCACGATCACAAAGGGGAGCCCAGACCTGCGTCGATTCTTTCTGCTGCGCGAAGCGAACAGGAATCTTCAGCGCGCGTAGGTTCTGAATGGTTTGTCCAACGGACTGAAGATGAACGAGGGAACTAATCGTCAGCGGCGCTGCATCAGGCAGTGGATAGAAGCGCAGTCGGTCGAGATAAGGTCCGATTTGATCGAGTATATTTCGAGCCGCTTCGCCCTGATCATGCAAAACCAGCCAAGCAACCATAAGCAACGCGCCTTCTTCGGGAACGTTGACGCGGTAGCAGCCTGTTCCGACCATTTGTTGAAGCTCGGCGATGCCAGCGTCACTCAGATAGTAGGCGTTCAAGATTGCTCTGGGCATCGCAGTGGTCCCGATGACAAGCCGTGCTAACATCTCTTCTTCATGCGGTTGTAGAGGGCCTCCCGCTAGAAGATCGCCTGTCGCAAACCCACCTTGAGCTACCTGAAGCGTAGCCCAGGCTGGAGTATCCGAAATAGGGGTGCGCGAACCGACCTTTAGCGCGCCGGAAAGCATACCCCCGAAGATCTTCATCCAGTCGTTGACTTTTACAGCAGCCCGCAGCTGAGTTGCCAAATCAGGATGCTCCTGGCTGGTGGCAAATGCGCGGGAAAGCTGTCCGAGCGCATAGCCCGGATTCGCGCTTGTTTGAGGAGCAGAACCATCCTGAATGTTTTCTTTGTTCATTTTTGTTTTCACCCGAAGCTGCACCTGGCTCATTTCAGCCAACTGCCATCCAGAAATTGGACTCTACGATTCCTCGTGATCGTTCTGCCCGTTTGGTAGAAAAATTACTTTGCACGGTGTGAGTCCGTCGGAGAACTTCTCAGAAAAATACGAGTGTTCTGCAGACAGTCGCACCCCCTTACTCTCCTCTGCTCGAGGCGCGAGTTTCGGGAGAGCCGGGTGAGGGCGACCCGCACTCAAATGGTATTTGGTGGGTTCCACTCAGTACAGTTATAAAAGCCGCGCTAATCATCTTTCTCTTCAATTGACGACTTGGCTTATCCTGCTTAGCTGCTGTGGAATAGTTTCTCTATTCGATCATTCGACAAAATTTAATCGTTGTTCGTTTGCAGCAAAGGGCATTTATACGTTTCCACGGGTCATGAAGTCGTTTATGGCGTAATTTTAGAGCAAGATAACGCGCAGAAAACGCGTATAATAAATAATTGCAGTTTGTAGAGGCACAGCTCGAAACGCAATTGTCCAACACCTTGGTGGACGATTTTCGAGGTGGTTACTATTCGCCATGGAGTGACAGCAGAGTGATTTCAGAAAATATCCGGGTCGTCAAGACCGCCTGCCCGCACGACTGTCCCGATACCTGCTCGATGCTCGCGACGGTCGAGCAGTCCTCGGACGGAACAGAGCGGCTGTTGTCGGTTGCTGGGAACCCCGATAACCCCTTCACGCGTGGCAATCTGTGCCGCAAAGTCGCGCACTATGAGGAGCGCGTCTACAGTCCCGATCGCCTGCTGACTCCGCTGCGCCGGATCGGAAAAAAGGGCGAGGGCAACTTCGAGCGCATTTCATGGGAAGCGGCGATCAACGAAATCACGACGCGCTGGCGGCAGATCATCGCCGAGAGCGGACCCGAAGCGATCCTGCCCTACTCCTATGCCGGAACGATGGGCGTCGTCAATATGAGCGCGTGCGACGGCAGAATCTGGAGCCGAATGGGAGCGTCTCAGCTGCTGCGCACGATCTGCTCGTCGGCAGCGGAGACGGGCTACGGCTATGTCAATGGCCGGTCGGGCGGCATGGATCCAGAAGATTTTACGAACTCGAAGTTCATCATCGCCTGGGGCATAAATATGAGCAGCACCAACGTGCATCAAATGCCGTTCGTGCGTGAGGCGCAGGCGAAGGGTGCAACCTTCGTCGTGATCGATCCCTACAAAACGCGCACCGCTAACGCCTGCGACTGGTTCGTACAGCCGAAACCCGGCACCGACGCAGCGCTCGCGCTCGGGATGGCGCATATTATTTTTCGTGACGACCTGCACGATGTCGCGTTTCTGCAAGCGCATACCGTCGGCTGGGAAGCGTTTCGTGAGCGTTGCGCGGAGTTCCCGCCGGAGCGTGTCGCACAAATCACAGGTCTGGAAGCGGACGAGATCGAACGGCTTGCACGCGCCTATGCGACAGTCCGTCCCTCGGCGATTCGGCTAGGCTACGGGCTCTCCCGCACTACGAACGGCGGTGGCATGATCCGTGCGATCGCGACACTACCCGCGATAATCGGCGCCTGGGGCAAACCGGGCAGCGGCATGCTGATGTCGACTTCCGCACACTTTCCGATCGACTGGCGCGGCGTCAAACGACCCGATTTACAGGTCGTGCCGGATAGCCAGTCGCCAGTAAAATGGGGACGCGAACTGCCGCGTGCGATCAATATGAACGAGATCGGACAGGCGCTGCTGGAAGAAAATGACCCTCCGATCCGCGCGCTTTATGTCTACAACTCCAACCCCGCCGCCGTTGCACCCGACTCGAACCGCGTGCTGGCAGGGCTGCAGCGGAAAGACCTTTTCACGGTCGTCCACGAGCAGATGCTGACCGATACCGCCCGGTATGCCGACATCGTGCTGCCAGCCACCTCGCAGATGGAGTGCCTCGACCTGATGCGCGCCTATGGGCAGCTATACGTCAATCTGTGCCAGCCTGCGATCGCGCCATTAGGTGAATCTCGTGCTAATATCGACGTGCTGAACTCGCTGGCGAAAGCGATGGGCTATACCGATGACGCCTTCGACGAGGGCGCCGAAGAGATCATTCGGGCTGCTCTAAAGTCGTCCGATCCGCTGATGGAGGGCATCACGTATGAATATCTGCTGGAACACGGGTTCGCCCGCCTCCGCACTCCGACGTATCCCTACGTTCCCTATAGTGGGCCGATACACGACGATGGGAAGCCAGTTGGAACGAGCGGCAGCCTTGGATTCAGAACGGTTACGGGGAAGATCGAACTCTTTTCGGAGCAGGCGCAGCGCGACGGGTACGATCCGCTGCCCGAATACACTCCGCCTGCCGAGGGCGCAGAATCCGATCCGGCGCTGGCTGCGGAGTTCCCTGTCAATCTGCTGACGCCCGCCGCACACCACTTCCTCAACACGAGTTTCGCCAACCTGCCTTCACTTATGAAGTCCGAGAAGGAGCCGCGCATCTGGGTCAATCCGCTCGATGCGGAGGCGCGCAGCATTGTCGAAGGCGATCTACTGCGAGTCTGGAATCGGCGCGGGGACGTACAGCTCAAAGCAGTCGTCAGCGATAATGTGAAGCCTGGTGTTGCCTGGTCGCCCTCGCTCTGGTGGCATCGCGACAGCCCGGACAACCGGAACGTCAACGCGCTGACGTCGGCGCGGCTGACGGATATGGGCGGCGGAAGTACCTTCCATACCAACCTGGTGCAGTTCGCAAAACTCGCTTCCTGATCATTGAGAGAGTATTC
>JBBQPY010000037.1:0-34343 GCA_038216735.1 Chthonomonadales bacterium | reverse complement strand
ACATGGTATGCCGACGCCAGTCACCAAACAGGTAACTCCTTCCGAATAGGAGTAGTGTTCGCCTGTCTCCGGCGCCCAGCTCTCGCCTGCCGAGAAGTAGGTCGCCAGTTCCATTTCGGTCGCCGCACAAACGAGCAGTTCGGTACGTCTGCGTCCGGCAATCGGTTTTTCGGTCATCATCTTTTCGGTCATCTCGGTTGCTTTCACAATTTGGCTTCTATTTCGTGAATAAAAACTGCTGGTAGGAACTATGCGTTCTCTGTACACGTTTGTCAAATAGACGCCCCCCGTCTATTTGCACACTGCCTCGGCTCCAATTTGATTCTACACTGATCCAACAGGACTCGTGACACAGTACTTATCAGACTGCAACTGTAATTTGCCGATCGCGATGATGTGCGGCGGCATAGAAGGAGACTCCACATGGCAGACACCGTTAAGAGCACAACCGACAACCACGCCACCTGGCCCCAACTCGCCGAAGGATTGTACAGCTTTCTCACCGGACGGGGCGCGACGATCGAATACGCTTTCGAAAATATGGAAGTACAAGTCCCCCGCGATACGACACCCAATTCGCCCTCCGCGCTCTGGAAAATCAATGGCACACTGCGTATCCGCACCTACGAGACCGGAACCGGCGGCAAGTAAGTATGGATACCTCAGCTACTGAGATTACTGGATATGCGGCGCAATCGGCGACTGCGCCGGTCGCGCCCTTCCGCTTCACGCGACGCGCACCCCGCGCCAATGATGTCGCGCTCGCTATTCTCTACTGCGGCGTCTGTCACTCGGATATTCACCAGGCGCGCAACGAGTGGGGCTCCTCTGCCTATCCGATGGTACCGGGTCACGAAATCATCGGGCGCGTCACCCATGTCGGCAACGCTGTGACAGAGTTTAAACCGGGCGATATGGTCGGCGTAGGCGTAATAGTCGACTCTTGCCGGGATTGCGAGGCGTGTCGGACAGGGCTGGAGCAGTACTGCGAAAACAATGCCACGCCGACCTACAATGGCAAAGATCGGCACGATAGTTCGCCGACTTACGGCGGCTATTCGGAGCGAATCGTTGTTTCGGATAAATTCGTGTTGCATCTACCCGAAGGGATCGACCCCAGATCTGCTGCCCCGTTGCTTTGTGCTGGTATTACCGTCTACTCGCCCCTGCGTCACTGGAAGATCGGTGCGGGCAGCAAGCTCGCGATCGTCGGGCTCGGCGGACTGGGGCATATAGCGCTGAAGTTTGCCAAAGCGTTGGGTGCGAACGTGTCGCTATTCACGCGCACACCGGACAAAGAGCATGAGGCACGGCGTCTGGGCGCGGACCATGTGGTACTTTCCACCGATGCGGCGCAGATGCAGGCGGTCGCAGGGAGTTTAGACTTCATTCTCGATACGGCGCCGAGTTCGCACGATCTGAACCCTTACCTTGAGACGTTAAAGCGAGATGGTACGCTCATGCTTGTCGGGCAGATCACCCCACTCGAAGTGCCGGTGTCGGCAGCCGCTCTGATAGCAGGGCGCAAATCCCTCGCCGGTTCGATGATCGGCGGCATCGCGGAGACGCAGGAGATGCTCGACTTCTGTGCCGCGAAGGGAATCGCCTGCGACGTAGAAATGATCGACATTCAGGACATCAATACGGCGTTCGAGCGTGTGATCAAAAGCGATGTGCGGTATCGGTTCGTCATCGATATGACTTCATTGAAGGCTTGAAAAGAGACTTGAAATTCGCTTAAAAGAGAGCGCCTGACCGTGGAGGCAGATTGTCAACGATAGTTATTGTCAGCGCCAATCTGTGAGCGATAATACACGATATATACTGAGAACGGACACTTACTCAAATGAACTTCGCCTTTGAAGGAACGCTCGACGTGACGGTCGAAGGCAAGACGGCGCGTTTGACAGCCGCCGAGCGTGAACTGACGCTCGATGTGGATGATCCGCGCCCGTTCCTGAACGCGCTGGGCGGCGTTAGCCGTGGCAATCTGACAAATCTGCGTGAGGCGGCGCAAACCCTTTACGATCTTGGTCTGACGCTCAAAATGGTCAAGAACGATCAGACCCTGCTGATAATCGGGCGAGGCGCGCAGAGCGGTCTGGCAGGCATCGTCGTGCCGCATCTACAGATCGGGGTCGGAGAAGCGCTCCGTCTGCTGACCGGATGATTCTGCGCTTTCCCCGAGTTGGAGCCCTCATTCGACTGGCAGATACGCATATTCATGGTTAAAACACCAATCCGGCTGGCGTTCCTAGGGTTGCCCACCCGATTTGGCTGGCTATAGCCGATTGTCCTGCAGATGCGATGCTAACAGCGCGGATCATACGCAGTCCCTTCTCAATCCGCGCAGGCGGACTTTGCATCTCCAGACCGGGACTTCAGTCCCGTGTCTACGGACATCTCCAGACCAAGACTTCAGTCCCGTAATCCAACAGAGATAAATCATGCCTCATCCACGTATTCTGGTGAGCGGCGCGACGGGTTATGTCGGCGGGCGGCTGGTTCCGCTGCTGCTTCAGCGCGGCTATCAGGTGCGCTGTATGGTACGCGAGCCCCGTCATCTGCTCGGACGCTGGGCGCAGGACACGGTGCGTATCGGGCAGATCGAAATCGTATATGGCGATGTCCTGGAGACTGAAAGTCTCACGGTCGCGCTCAGCGACGTCGACTCCGCCTACTACCTGATTCATGCGATGGGCAAGGGCGGCGACTATGCCGAACGCGACCGTATCGGAGCCGCCAATTTCACTAAAGCCGCTGCTGACGCTGGAGTCGGGCGCATCCTCTACCTCGGCGGTCTCGGCAGACGTGATCATAAAAACTCCGAACACCTCGAAAGCCGACACGAAACGGGCGATGTACTGCGCACCGGCAGTGTACCCGTCACGGAACTGCGCGCGGCGCTGATCGTGGGTTCGGGCAGCGCGTCGTTCGAAATGCTGCGCCATCTCGCCGAAAAGCTGCCGATCATGGTCAGCCCGAAATGGATCGATACGCGCACGCAGCCGATCCTGATCACGGATGCGCTCGAGTATCTGATCGCCGCGCTCGAATGTCCCGGAGCCGCCGGACGCGTCCTGGATATCGGCGGTCCTGATATCCTCACCTATCGTCAGATGATCGAAATATACGCGGAAGTGCGGCGCCTGAAACGCTGGATATTCGTTCTGCCGATCCTGACACCACGTATCTCCGCCTACTGGATCAATCTCGTGACCCCGATACCCGCCTCAATCGCTTTTCCGCTGATCGAAGGGCTGCGCTACGAGACGATCGTCGAGAACGACGACGCGCAACAGCTGCTGAAAGTGCCGCTGACCCCGTTCCGGCAGGCGGTCGAACGGGCAGTCGCAGCGACCGACAATCTGCGCGTTCCGACCCGCTGGTCGGATGCCGTGGCAGGCGAGATTCCGGAATCGCTCGATGAGACGCCTAAACCGGAACACGGCTTGATCACGAACCGTCAAGCGGTTCTGACCGCCGCCTCCGCCGCGATGCTTAATCGAGCGTTCTCACGTATTGGCGGCGAAGTCGGCTGGTACTATGCGGACTGGCTCTGGGACATCCGCGGCGCGATGGACCGGATCATCGGCGGTGTCGGTGTGCGGCGCGGACGCCGCCACCCTGAGCAGATCGAGCCCGGCGACGCGATCGACTTCTGGCGCGTAGAAGATTATCGTCCCGAACGGCTGCTGCTGCGTGCCGAGATGAAAGTGCCGGGACGCGCCTGGCTGGAATTCCAAATCGTCAATCGGGCGGATGGCAGGCGGGAACTGATCCAGACCGCGTATTTCATTCCACGCGGGTTCTGGGGGTATGCTTATTGGTATGCCTCGATGCCGTTCCATATCTTCGTGTTTTCGGGCATGGCACACAATATCGTACGCTGGGCAGAGAAGCAGGAGCGTCTCGAAAACGGAGTTCCCGCGGCAAATCCAATCGCAGCCGTGAGCGTTGAGACTTCCGCTGTCGCTACTCCTGACGAGGTAAAATAACTCTCCAATTCGAGCGAACGATCGTTTCGATGACTATTCACAGGTTACGCAGACGGGATTAGTTCTGTACCCGGCACAGCGACGGGGATGTCGATGAGCAACGATGCTAATAATCATGATTCCAGTAAAAATAGTGCGATTAACCAGGAACAGCAGAGAGAAGCGCTCTGCGAAGCACCTCGGGATAGCCAGACACAGCCGATATTGCGTGACATACCCTGCGAACTGACCGGTGCGCGGATCGTGCTGAAAGTCTATGTTCCTGGCGACGGCGCCGCACTTTGGGAAGCGATCAGCGATGACCGTGAGCATCTGGTACGCTGGCAGAGCTGGGCAGGCAATCTGCGTACGCCAGCCGATGCAGAGGCGTATGTACGTCGTAAAATATCGCGCTGGATGCTGCGTGACGACCTTGCCTATGCAATTCGAGCATGCGACACGAACCGATATCTCGGCAACGCGGAACTCGAGGTCGTGAACTGGGAGGAGTGTACGTTCGGAATCGGCTACTGGCTGCGTCGCTCCGCGGAAGGGCACGGGTATATGTCGGAGGCGGTTCGGCTCCTCTGTGCGCTGGCATTCGAGAACCTTGGCGCGGCACGAGTGCATATCAAGTGTGACGTGCTGAATATGCGCAGTGCGAACGTCGCGCGGAGACTTGGCTTTCTACAGGAGGCGCTGCTGCATAACGAGCGCCGTAACACGGCCGGTGACCTGCAGGACACGCTTGTCTTCGCGCTGACACCGGAAGACTATGCCCGGGTGCGAGAAGAGTGGGGCAACTAACCGGTACTCGGGATCACTCCGCCCGCCACAGCAGTACGCTACTGACGAGAAACTCTTCGTCAGCGCTCCAGTAAGCCTCCATGCGCTCAGCGCCGAGTTCCTCACTTCGCAGCAATGCCTCACCCTCGACCAGTAGTTCTACCGCTGGCAGTACCGCAAGCGCGCCGAGTGACTGCTTTGGCAACGAAGCCGGACTGCCCATTCCGCCCCCGATTTTCAGCCCGGTCCCGAACGCCTTCGATGCCGCCTCCATCAGTGAAAAATGTGCCGCTGTCCGTAGACAGAGGACAGCGGTATCGTCATCGGCTGAGGCAGCCAGATAAGCCTCCAGTTCTGCATCGGACATAAACTTGCGAGCGAACCGGTGAAGATAGTCGGCGTTCTTTCCCGATTGTCGTAAACGAGGCAGATTTACGATGTCGATGCCGACCCCGATCAGCAAGGGATCGTACGCCGCGAGCACCAGGTGCGCGCCCCCGTCATTCGTGTTGGAAATATGGAGATGTGTGGCGTCGAGACCGTGTGCGACTGCCCATTCTGCAACCGCGCCGCTCCACGCAACGTAGGGCTTGCCGAGGAAATCGCGCCGCCAACGCAGTTCCGGCTCGCCGCACTCGGTCGGGAAATCATAGGGCGCGAAGAGGTCGCACAGGGCAGCGTGCATCGTCGCGTAGTAGGCGGACTGCTCCAGCCAGGCGATAGAATGTCGAGTTCGCACCCGTTGCCGCCATGCGAGCGCCTCGGTATGATCGCGCAGGTACGCCGCGCTGCGCTGATTGTCGTCGGTACTCATGATACGCCCCTCGCCCCCGGCCCCCTCGTGCCGAAGCTTCGGGAGGGTGGGAGACAGCACCGGCAGTTTTTGTCTTTAGCTCGATGAGGAAGGTTGTCCAGTTCCTGACAGGGATTCTACCCCCCGTGCATTTAATGCACCATCCCCAACCGTTCATTGAATAAAAGAAAGGGGGTGAGGATCGTGTCCGATCACTGAAGTGATGGCTGCATGGCTGCCGGCGCCGCTCATTTATCGGAAAGCACCGCGGGACGGAAAGGTCCTATACTGGTGCGAGTTTCGAGCAGTTCCATTGGCCGGGGTTCTTTAGTTTGGCAGCACGTCACATAGTACCCTTTTGAGGAGCGGTGGGCAGTAATCGAAGAATTCGTTGCTGTGCTATTTTCATTTCTTGAAAATAGCCTCCGACTATTTTCACGTTTAGCCTTAATCGTGAAAATAGGAATGTATGTCACGGGGTGTCAACCCCGTGTATCTGCCTTCTCCCCTTCGCTTAAGTGAGGAACGAACGGAGAGATCTGAGGGTTAGGTTATCCTCACGTTATAAGTCGAGTCTGGATATTTTCCGCACTATCCGTTCACCGAAGTTATGGCTATAGGATCGCCTGCGCCGCTCGGTGACCGGAAAGAAATGCGCCCTGCAGAGAACTCGAGACCGTGTACTCGCCCGCCAGAACCAGACCGGGAATGTCGGTGCGCTCGGCGGGCAGATGTTCCCATATTCCGGACGGTTGTGCGAACTGCGCGATGCGGATACGATACACATCCAGCGGACGCCAGACGCGGCTGTCGGAATGCGGGAATTGCGCGCCGAGTTCTGCCCGAACCGCCTCCGACAGCGCGTCGTCCGAGAGTTTCGGATCGCCTAGCACCGTCGCCGAAAGCAGATGCTGACCGGGCGGAGCGTACGATGGCGCGGCATTCGAGACGAGCGCAGCATTATTGACCAGCGTATTTTTGGCGGGAAACAGCAGGATCAGTTTTTCCGTGTAGAGCTGGTCAGGCACCGCGAAATAGAGGGTCGTCGAGATACGCCAGACGAGAGGCACTCCCGCCAGCGCCGGAATGATTGTACCTGCCAATGCAACAACCTGGTCGAAATCGGTCGCCAGTACAACCGCATCGGCATCAACGGTCTGATCGTCCGCAAGCCGCACTCCATGCACGCGTCTACCGGAGTAGAGAAGGCGACTGACGGGGTTGTTGAGGGAAAGTGTGCCGGGCGCGAGGTCGGCAGCGATCTGCTTTCCGATCTCGCCCATGCCGCCAGCAGGAACTGCAGTCTGTCCCTCCGAAAGCATTTTGAACACAAAAGCGAACATACGTGCACTCGTCGCACCCTCGCGTTCGAGGAAGATGCCGCCGTAAAACGGGGAGATGAAGTTGTCGAAAAAGGCGCCAGTAAAGCCTTCGCTGCGCAGGTAGTCGCGGAGCGGTACATCGGGCAGTCGGAATATCTCGTCGATCGTCATTCCGCCGAGTTTGCGGCGCAGGTTCAGTACCCTGAGTTTGTCAGCAAACGGAAAAAGCGGCGAAAGTGCGGCAGAAATTAGTTTGGACGGCATCCGCAGCGGATCGGCTATCGGGTAGCGTTTACCATCGCGGACAACGAGTGCGCCGGGATCGAATGCGCGCATCTTCAGCGCATCAAAATCGATCTCCTGCTGCATCGCCGGATAGGCGGTGAGCGCGACTTGAAAACCGCGATCGAGCAGAAACCCATTCACAGTATCGGTGCGGACGCGCCCGCCGACGCCATCGCTCGCCTCGTAGAGCTGAACGCTGTGTCCTTCGCGCTGCAGCGTCCGTGCACAGCACAATCCCGCCAACCCCGCACCCACGACCACCACGTTTTTCTGCGCCATCTGCTGCCGCTTTCCACACTGTTTTTCTTTTAGGATCGGACATCTTGGGATGTAGCAGGTCACATCCACCCGGTCCGATGTGCCTGCAATCAAGATTACGACCAAGCCGCGCTCGCGGGCTCCCAATAATGAGAAATAACTTTTCTACGGCAGCCTTTCAGGACGTACCGCCTCTGGCAGGGAGGACGATAGTCAAATATTCCCCAACCAAAAATCCAGGCGAGCTAATAACGGAACATTGTCGCGATTCGCGCCGTTCTACCCTCAGCGGGCATATCGATGTCCAAATTTTCTGACTCACGGAGGCAAACGCAATGGCAAATATTACTCCCACGCTCGACAAGGCACAACAGCAGGCAGAACGGTCCGTGCATAAAGCCGGTCCGTGGGTGGAGAAATTAGCGCGGCTCGGCTATGGTGCCAAAGGGATCGTCTACATCGTGATCGGGTTTCTAGCGGTGGAGGCGGCCTTCAGCAGAGGCGGTCAGACAACCAACAGCCAGGGCGCACTGGCATCGATTGCAGCGCAGCCGTTCGGGCAATTGATGCTGGGGCTGGTTGGGGTCGGGCTGGCAGGTTATGCCCTCTGGAGATTTGTCGAAGCGGGCATCGATGCCGAGAACAAAGGCAGTGACGCCAAAGGAATCGCGACGCGTGTCGGTTATGTTTTGAGCGGCATCGCCTATGCTGTCCTCGCGTTCACCGCATTCCAGTTGGTTCGGAGCGGTAGCAGCGGCAGCCAGGGTGGCACTCAGGACTGGACTGCGCGACTGATGGCGGAACCTTTCGGACAAGCGCTCCTCGGCATAATCGGACTGGTTGTGGTCGGGCTCGGACTGGCGCAGATCGTAAAGGGTTACAAAGCCGATTTCAGCAAGGAGCTTGAGTTGAATAAGGTTCCGCAGGCGTTCCAGCAATGGGCAGTGGTGAGCGGACGGTTGGGATATATTGCGCGGGGAGTAGTTTTCGCGATCATCGGCGGTTTCTTCGTCGAGGCTGCATTTCACGCCAACCCGCAGCAGGCGAAAGGATTAGGTAGCGCGCTCGATCTGGTGTCGCAGCAGTCCTATGGTTCCCTACTTCTGGGAATTGTTGCGGTGGGTCTGATTGCCTACGGTATCTTCATGCTGGTCGAGGCGCGGTACAGGCGCATATCTGTGTAAAAGTTGCTGTACAGATCGCTGGAGAACTGTAGAAGAATTGACCGTTGGATTATTATAGAGACAAAGTCATAGACCCCTCAAAATCACAACGGCTGCACTAATAGTGTCCGTATCGGCACAGCAAGCAGCGCCGATACGGACTCTGTCAAGCTTTTGCTATGTACTCCTGGTTTGGCGAAATAACCCGTCTGGGAAAGCTCAGAACTCAGCGTGAAGGCGCAGTGTCAATAAGGAAGCGAAGCCGCGATCCCGATTATAGCCTGGATGGTTGATATACTGGTAGTCCAGCGACACGGTCAAGGGTTTGCTGAGATGGTACGCATAGTACGTCTCCATGATCTGCTCTGAGCCGTAGTTTATCTTTCCATCGCCGACACTGCTGCTGATCCCGCCCGCCGACAGATAGCTGTGGTGCGCTGCCGAAATGTCGTTCTGTACGATCGCCAGCCCGAATCTGTCGTCTGGGCGACGCCAGCGCGCGCCGGAAAGCTGTCCACCGAACGAAAAAGTGCGGTCTACATCTGCGAAAGCGACGCTTTCGGTCGCGCCATTGCTCCAGCCGTATCGCGTAAACAGCCCCGTATTGCCGCCATCGGCAAGCGGCTGCTCCAGGTTGATTCCATAGCCGAACTTCACCGCGCCACGGTGTCTGACCTGAGCGACATCGGGAGCCTGACCGGACTGCATCTGCGCTACTGCCTCCTGATAACTGCCCATGTTCGCGAAGTTGCGGAAAGCAAGCAGTCGCAGGGTTGCGAGACGATGACGATCATTCATCAGGCGCGGGTGAATGTCCACTTCCAGTTGATCGCCCCGACTGTGCTCCAGGTCACCGGAAAGGTTCGCTCCGCCCGCTTCGGTCGGCATCTGCAGAAACCCCAGACGCACTCCAAATTCCGGATTGATCCACGCAATCGTCAGTCCACCTGTATATCCCCGCGTGTCCGACCCCGCATCGTAGGCTGCATTATTGTTGAGGGCGTCGTTCAGAAACTGAGTGCGGGCATCGTTGGCGTAGGAGTTCGCGTCGAACACGTCTGCATACTCGATTTTACCCAGCGAAATGACGAGACGGCGTGAGGGAATATCGCCGGGAATAAGATTTTCAGAGCGTCCGACGCGCTCTGGATCAGCCTCTTTGTTACTTCCTGTCGCTACACGCCAACGCAGAAAATACCTTGCCAGATAGGGGTCGGAATGCAGTTCTCCCTGACCGCGCGCTTCGCCGTTGAGGGAGCTTCCGGTTCCTCTGTCCCTGCTGATCGTGTTGCCGAGCGCCAGTTCCGGGTTTACAAAGACTTCGAGACCATTCGCGATTTTCGCGCCCAAAAATCCGGTATAGGTGTGCAGGACCTGGGTCTGTCCTGTGGCGCGCAGGCTGCTCTCGCCTGAGTAGGGACTGTGAAACCGGAACAGATTTTGCAGCATCCAGGTCGCCTGTCCGATCGCGAGGTATCTGGCGGGTTTGTGTTCAGCCTCATCTTCCGCTTTATCCTTTTGTTCTTTTTTGTCCTTACCCTCGCTTTTGTCCTTTTGTTCCTTGTCTCCGCCTGTCTCTTTCTCTTGTCCCGTGTCTTTCTTCTGTCCGCTATTCTTTACACCGGTTTTTTTCTCCTTGCCTTCCTGTGACACTCCGGTTTCTTTCAGCTGCTTTGGCAAGACCCCGAGCGATACATAGTGCAGGATGACGAGATCTTTGACCCGCTCAACGTTCGATTGAGCGGACTGCGCTGTAGAGAACCCACCGCCCCACAGTAAACTGAGCGGAAGGCAGCAGTATTGGCAAGCACGAGAAGGCAATTTGAGGTGAAGCGACATTTTGGACCCTTCATTTTGAATAGTGGAAATTGGCGAAAATGTTCAGGGGAGAAAGAACATCGTTTTGTTCGCCAGGTCCCCTCTCGTATCCTACCAGTTTAACCCTGATCCTCTGTTTCTTTTCGGAATTTTTGTGAAACTCGCTCCTAGGCAGATCACTTAACCATCGAACTCGTGTGAAATAGCGGGTAGCAGCGCCATCATGACTTTACCTGAACTGCTGCAATCCTGGAAATTTTTGTGCACGAAATTTTTGTTCAATACGATCAAAGAAATCGGAAATGGGCTAAGATCTTGCAGTAATTCTATACCGTCCAGACGGTATAGTAATACGTTATATAGATTTTGGAGCGAATTCTGATGAAAAAAGACGTCACACGAAAACTTTTATTAGAGGCGGCGGCTACGCTTGTTGATCGGGAGGGTGGAAGCCGTCTGACTCTCGAAGCCGTTGCACAGGGTGCGGGGTTCAGCAAAGGCTGTGTGCTTTATCATTTTCCAACCAAAAATGCCCTGATCGAGGGAATGGTAGAAGATTTGATCCAGCGTTTCGAAGCCGACTTAGCCTGTCACTTACAAAGCGAGATCGCGAGCGATGACACGAGCGAAAGCAGAAAGGGAAGCTGGATGCGCGCCTATATCAAGGCTTCCTTTCCTCAGGACACCTTTCTGGGTAGGGTAAGCGCTGGGGTTTTTGCAGCAATCGCGAGCGATCCCGAACTGCTGCACACAGCACGCGAGCGATTCGCGCTGTGGCAGAAGCAGCTAGAACGTGATGGGATTGATCCTGTCGATGCAACGATCGTGCGGCTCGCAACGGATGGTTTGTGGTTCAGCGGTGCGCTCGGCTTTGCGCCGCCGACAGCCGAAATGCGCGAGAAGATCGTTGCGCGGCTTATAGCAATGGTCACTCCCCAAAATTCGTAGCGGATATCCATGTTACGTTTTCGTCTCGTTTTATCGTCTGATTTAGGAATATGTTATGGCTGCTACACCCCTGTCTAACACGACCCACTCGGAAATCAGTGACTATCGCTGGTTCATTCTGGCTGGTTTGATTACGGTCGCAATCATGGAAGTGCTCGATACGACGATCGTCAATGTGGCATTGCCACAGATGGCGGGCAATCTGGGCGCTACGTTTCAGGAGGTCGCCTGGGTATCGACCGGATATATACTCTCCAATGTCGTCGTGCTTCCGATGACTGCGTTCTTTACGACGCTGTTTGGACGCCGCAAATACCTGGGCGGCTCGATAGTCCTCTTCGTGCTCGCATCATTCCTGTGCGGCACCTCGCATACACTGGGAGAACTCGTCTTGTGGCGCGTGCTGCAGGGGGCTGGCGGCGCGGCTTTGCTCTCCACAGCGCAGGCTACACTCCGACAGATTTTTCCGCGTGAACAGCAGGGCATGGTGCAGGCTATTTTTCTGCTCGGCATCATCGTCGCGCCGACTTTAGGCCCGACGCTCGGCGGCTGGATCACGGATAACTTTACCTGGAACTGGTGCTTCTTCATCAATGTGCCGATCGGGATACTCTCTTTCTTTCTCGTGACGACGTTTTTGCAGGACCCGCCCGGCATGAACCGCAGCGCCGGAAAGGTAGACTTTTTCGGTATCGCGCTGCTTGCAGTCGGTCTCTCATGCCTGCAGTATGTGCTGGAGGAGGGACAGAGCAAGGACTGGTTCAACAATGCTCTGATAACACGCCTCTCAATTGTCGCGGCGGTTTCTCTGACCGTGATGTTCTGGTGGGAACTCTCCCCGCGCAACTCCGCGCCCGTCGTGAACTTTCGAGTGCTCAAAAATCGCGACCTCGCCTCCGCGATTTTTCTGTTCATCTCACTCGGCTTCGGCTTGTATGGGGGAACCTACCTGTTCCCACTCTTTGCGCAGAGTCTGCTCGGATTCTCGGCGACGACAACGGGTCTACTGCTCTTCCCAGGCGGTATCGCAACAGGCATCAGCGTACTGATATGCGGTCGGCTGCTGAACGGACCCAAAGCGCTGGTCGACCCGCGAATATTGATTTTCCTCGGTGTGACGATCTTCTTCATGTCGATGTGGAGCATGGGACACCTGACGACAGCGGCTGGCGAATCGGATGTGCGTCTTGCCTTGCTCCTGCGCGGGTTCGGCCTGGGATTTTTGTTCACGCCGATCAACAACGCCGCCTACGGCAACATCGATCCTAAAATCGCCCAGCAGGCATCCGGTCTGATCAATCTGGCGCGACAGTTGGGGGGATCGTTCGGGATCGCAATTCTGGGCACGTATCTGACCAGCAAAACACAGGTTCATCGTGTCGATCTGCTCGCCAATTTGTACACTGGCAACCCGGCTCTGGATCTGCGGCTTTCGATGCTCACGGGCAATTTCACGGCGCAGGGTATGTCGCTGGAGACGGCGCATCGAGCGGCAATGACGGTTATCGAACAGGCGACAATGCAGCAGGCGAGAATACTCGCCTACAACGATTCGTGGCTGTTTATTCTAACATGTTTTGCCTGTACTGCGCCCGCCGTTCTGCTGCTGCGTAAGCCCCGTTCGGTTGCAGCGCCAGTCGATGCACACTGACGCGAGGCGGCATACACTGACGCCTTCCATATAGTAAAAACACGAATAAAAATACGATGGAAAAGCCCCGACATCGGGGCTTTTCTCAAGACAGATCACTGCTGTTAGCGACTGGTGGAGCGTAGCGAACTGTCAGCGGATGCCGGTGTCGTACGAGAGATTAACGGTTGTGTACTGACTCGCAGTAACTGTCGCAGTCTGCGCGGCGGGCGGGCGCGGAAATCTAAAACTGCCGCTCACGCGCTGTCTGACCACTTGATAAGCGCCGGGCGCAACAGAGATTTTGTAGTCGCCATTTTTATCGGTCGTCTGACGCGCGACTTCGACGCCATTCTGTTTGACAACGACCACCACACCAGCCAGCGGCGCGCTATTGGGCTGACCGTCGATGTCGAGCGGTCTGATCGGACCCTCCGTCACTTGCCCCTGAATGCCGGACAACACTGCCCTGGCGCCCGCATTGCTACTGGCGATAACACCGACGCCAATCAACAGGCAAGCCAGGAGCGAAGCGATACCAAGCGAACCATACCGACGAAGATACTGCATACTCTTCTCCAATCGTGACAGGAGCCGCCAGCCGGGCGGCGCGGGAGTGTGGAGCAAGCGCACTCCTGCTAGAGTACGGCGCTGCAGACACCTACTCCTGCCTATGAACCTTTTTTCGCAACGCGAGGCTGACCTAACGCCCTACACTAAATGCACGAGGTCGAAACCCAGATATGGAACTACAAAACCCGCCTCCGCGGGTTGACCTCGCCCCTTCCGCCTTTTCCCCTCTTCATAAAGCTTTGTGAGAGGGAGAGACAGAAGAGCTGTCTGTGCACTAGCCAGGGGCGAGCAGGCGCCAGAGCAGTGCTGGATGCAGCACATCGGTCGGAGGACGCGTGTCGCCGAGCACGTCGAAAAGCCGTGCGGCAGCAGCAGGATAGCGGTCTAGACGGCAGACTGCGCGCGAAAGCAAAGCTGGGGTGCGAACAACAGTCTGCACGATATCGAGCAATTGGTAGCGGCGGCTGAGTTCGCGCCGCGCTCCGGTATAGGCAGCGAGTCCACGCCGAGAGGTATCGCCCCGCCTTAGCGCCGCTGACGCTGTCTCTGCCGCATACTGCGCCCCACGAAGCGCGAAATAGACGCCCTCGCCAGTGAACGGATCGATAAAGGTCGCCGCGTCTCCGACGAGCAGTACACCATTCTCGACAGCCGGCCGGCAGCGATGCCCATAACAGCCAACAGTGCGTACGACTGGCTCGCGCTCCGACGCAGCAAGCCGCTCCGCCAGCAGTGGAAATTTTGATTGCAATGTCTGCTCGACGTAATCCCCGGCTCGTGCCGCGATCTGTGAGGCCTGTGAAGTTGGTACCACCAGCGTGACGTTGGCATCGTGACCGGAGCGGTTATTCAGGCTGTCCACCGAGTTTGATTCTGTCGAGACCGAGCCGCCTGGAAAACCCATACCGCAAACCGTCTGCCCGGACGCGCGCATCTCGATCGTGTCGCCATCCCCGGGCACATTTCGAAAGTGCGCGACGATTGCCAGACGCTGCAGGCGGGGCAATGCCTTCACCATATCCAACTGGCGCGCGATCAGCGAATGTGTCCCGTCCGCGCCAATGATAAGTCGCGCACGTACGGTGCGCTGTTCGCCATGTGCATCTTTCCCGGTAACACCAATGAGATGCTGCCCCGTTCCGGATTCGGCATAGCACACGCTGCGCACTGCAAAACCCTCGTGAACCGCGACACCCGCCTCCCGTGCACGTGCCAGCAGGACCGCATCGAGCGCTGCGCGACGCATTGCCCAACCGACGACACCACCATCGGGCGTGTAGCGCATCTGACCGCCGTCCGCTTTGGGAGAGACGAGGACTGTCGCAGCCACCGGACGTATACCCGCCTTTGTGAGGTGTTCCCATACGTCGAGCTCATGCAGCAGTCGCACTGCCTGCGGCGTCAGGAACTCCCCACAGGCTTTGTCCCGGGGGAAATGCGCCCGATCGACCAGCGCAACCGTAAAACCCTGTTGCGCAAGCTGGATCGCCGTTCCTGATCCTGCTGGTCCGCCTCCCACGACAATGACATCGTACTTCTTTTGAATTATATCGTTCGGATTTCCGATAGGTCCTGCCTCTCTTATTTTCGATTATTTCGCGCTTCGATATTACGAGGACGGGCAGGATAGCGAGAAGGTTCCGCAGCGGCAGCACAATTACGCCGTCACCCCTTCCCCTTACTTTCCAGTCGCAGGCTCGTTAAGAGAGGAGTGCCACTATCGGTAACGCTGTAGCGCCTTCTCCCGCTCGATCTTCAGAGACTACCTGTCCAAACGAACGGGCAGCGCTCCTATTCCTCCGGCTGATGTGCGTTTCCCGTAAGAAGTGTATCCTGTTCGCATCAGCCAGCATATTTTCGCTGGCAAATCAAAATCGACGTCTTGCCGACGTTAGCACCCGCTATCCAGTAGTATTAACAATACCAAAACAGGAGACAGGACCATGACACAGGAAACAATTCCAGCAAATACGAGCGGCAATGGCTCCGCTTCAGGCGATCTATTGCAGAACTTTTCGGCGGAATTAGCCAGCATCGTCGAGCGCGCTGCGCCCTCGATCGTACGCGTCGACGATGGGAGCCGCCTCACAGCGACGGGTATCCTCTGGACAGCGGATGGGGTTATTGCGACCACCTCACACGGCGTCGAGCGCGACGAAGACATAACCATCGAGCTTTCGGATGGCAGAACGCTGCCTGCCACGCTGATCGGGCGCGACCCCGATACGGATGTCGCGCTGCTGCGTGTCGAAGCGACCGGGCTGCCCGCTGCAGCCCTTGCTTCTGTCGAAGGCGGAGCGCCCGCGGGACGAATCGGGGAACTGGTCGTAGCGTTGGCGCGTCCGGGGAGAACGGGACTGCAGGCGTCGCTCGGTATCATCAGTGGACGCCTCGAATCACAAAGCGGCGGACAGCCGGAATCGGTGCTGCAGACGGACGCGACGCTTTATCCGGGCTTTTCGGGCGGAGCGCTCATCGATATGCAGGGGCATGTGGTCGGAATGACGAACCTGCTTTTCGGACGCGGCAAGGGGATCGCGCTCAGTACAGCGATCGTGCAGAATGCGGCAAATGCGCTGCTGGCGCATGGACGGGTGAGACGCGGCTACCTCGGCATCGTGACGCAGGCGGTCACGCTGCCCGCTGGCATGGTGCAGGCATCGACGCTGACGCAGGAGAGCGGACTGCTGATCATGCAGGTCGGCGGTGGCAGCCCCGCCGAGCAGGGCGGCCTGATGCTGGGCGATACACTGCTGGGAATCGGCGAGCAGACCGTACAGAATGTGGACGATCTGCGGCAGGCGCTCCGTTCACACGGAGCGGGTCAGGCGATCGCGCTCAAGCTGCTGCGCGGCGGCGAACTACGTCTGCTCTATGTGACGCTCGGCGTTGAAAACTAGATCTAGAACTAGATTGAAATCTGGATTGAAAACTGGTGTGGATGACCCTCTCACTTCTCTCGAATGGGGGTGAGAGGGCAGTCGGTAGAGTCGGGAGAAGCTTTTGACACGTGTCCTGATTGTCGCGCCCTATGCCTCGCTGCGTGCCGGACTGCACGCGCTGGTCGCTGAGGCGGAAGACTGTACAGTGGTCGGCGAAGTGGGTGGCAGCGAAGAGTTGGATTCGCTGCTGGAGACCACACGCCCGGATGTACTGCTGGCAGATATCAGCGGTGGCACAGACGACCTTCCGTGCCTGATCGAACTCGCGCTGCGCGGCAGGGCAGGACTGGTGGCGCTCGGAGAGGGTTCGGCGACCGCAGGCAGGCTGGCATCTTCCGCGCTGCACGGCTGGGCGTATCTGCATCCTGAAGCGGATGGCGATGAGATCGGCGCGGCAGTACGCGCAGTCGCAGCCGGGCTTGTCGTGCTCGATGGAAACCATGCCGCGCTGCTCAAAACTGCGGCTGTCACGAGCGTTCCTGCCAGAGATTTAATTGTTGCAGAGGGCGGAGACTCGCTGACGGCGCGTGAGCGCGAAGTTCTACAGTTGATTGCGCAGGGGCTGGCGAACAAAAACATCGCGGCACGCCTGACGATCAGCCTTTCGACGGTCAAGTTCCATGTCGCTTCGATACTCGCTAAACTCGACGCGAGCAGCCGTACGGAAGCGGTCACCACTGGGGCCCGACGCGGCTATGTTCTGCTCTGAAAGTGTATCGATAAACAGAGAAATCGATCTAAGATGTCCTGAAGGTAAAGGCAAATTGTATCAAAAACAGAGGTGTGTCGATCAAACTTAAAAACAATGACGTCACCAGGATTTCCTGTGGTGTGCCATTCAGCAGACAGTCCGGCAATCTTCTCAGATTGTTCTTCGTGCGAGCATCGAGACGAGACTTCATAGCCAGGCGTATCACATGATTACAAGCCTTGATTGTCACGACATGCACGAGCGTCACAAAAGCATACAGGCATAAGGCAAGAATAACGATCATCTTTTGTTCCCGCCGAAGGAGGAATTGTGCCTGTATAGTCGAGGATTATGGTGTAAGGAGGGCACGGACATGATACGTATGCGAATCGAACCCGGTGTCACGTAGTTACGTGAGAAAGACCTGTGCCAGCCAGTGCACAGGTCTCTTTTCGTCAGAGGGGCTATAAAAAATGGACGCTATTTTCCGCCGCCTGTAGTGGGCGGGAGCGGAAAGTCGACGACCTTACCGGAGAAGGCGGACAGGTAGACGCCGAGCACCAGTTCGAGCGCATCGCGTCCCATCTCACCGGTAATATAGGGGTCACGCCCTTCGTGAATGGCGGCAATAAAATCCCGAAACTGCTGCGTGTGCCCATCGTGGCTGATCGCGCGCGGGTCGCTCGAACCGGTGTCGGCGATCAGCGAATCCGCCGTATATTTTTCGCCGTTGATGAACTCGGCGGAGACGAGTTCATTGTTCACGGTGCGCACGCTGCCCTCCGTGCCATAGACTTCCAGGGTCGTGGAGTAACCAGGATAGGCGCAGGTCGTTGCGGTCAGGGTGCCGATCGCGCCGCTTTCGAACTCCAGCGTTGCGGTCACGACGTCCTCGGCGGCGATGTTGTGACCCATTGTGGCGGCGCGGGCGAAGACCGTTTTCGGCTTGCCCATTGCCCAGCGCAGCAGGTCGGCATAATGGACCCCCTGGTTCATCAGTGCGCCCCCGCCATCGAGTTCCCACGTCCCGCGCCAGTCGCCCGAGTCGTAATACTCCTGACTGCGGTACCATTTCACGGTCGATTCGCCATAGACGATTTTACCGAGTTTGCCCTCATCGAGCCATTCCCTCAGCTTACGTGTGCCTTTACCAAAGCGGTTCTGCGCGATCGAAGTGAGCGTAACGCCCGCTTCCCGCGCCGCCCGCACCAGTTCGTCCGCTTTGCGTAAATTGATATCGATCGGCTTCTCGACGACGACATGCCGCCCGGAACGTACCGCCGCAAGCCCCATATCTGCATGCAGACCGGAGGGAGTTCCGATCGCAATTGCATCCAGATCGTCGCGCTTCAGCATCTCCGTATAATCGGTGTACGCGGTGACGCCATACTTCTCCGCCGACTTTCGTGCCCGCTCCTCGATCACGTCACAGACCGCAACGAGTTCCGCCTCTTCCTTAAGATTCGCCAGCACCTCTGCGTGCCAGCTATGGATCACGCCGCATCCGACCAGCCCGAACCGTATCTTTTTCGCCATCGTTTTTGTCCTCAATTGTGTTGGAATTCGAGTGGAGACGCTCAGCAATTGCCCGACTGCTGTAGCGACTTTAAGGTCAGCCAGTTCCGACGATCTCGGCGATATTCTGGACGCCGTCGCGCGCCATCAGTTTGAGCAGTCCCCGATTGACATGGCGCGGCAGCATCGGTCCTTCGTAGACAAGCGCAGTATAGATCTGCACGAGCGAGGCGCCCGCCCGTATTCGCTCATAGGCGTCCTCAGCGGAGGCGATGCCCCCGACCCCGATCAGCGGCACTCTGCCCTGTGTCTCTTTATACAGAAAACGGATCACCTCGGTCGCACGTTCACGCAGCGGTTTGCCGCTTAGCCCGCCATTCTGCTCGATGCCCGATACCGCTCCGGTACGACCGATCGTCGTGTTTGTTGCGATGATTCCCGCCAACTGCAGCTCCTGTGCCACTTCGGCGACATCGATCATATCGGCATCGTTCATGTCGGGCGAAATCTTCACAAACAGCGGCACTGCGCGCGTGCCGCGCTTTTGAGCGAGGGCGCGGGACTCATCCATCAATGTGCCGAGCAGCAGAGACAATTTTCCTCGCGCCTGCCATTCGCGCAGTCCGGGCGTATTCGGCGACGAGACATTGACGACCATGAAGTCCGCTAACCGCGAAAGGCGACGGAAGCTGGTACGGTAGTCGTCCAGGATCGCGTCGTCTCCCGTTACGAGTTTGGTCTTGCCGATATTGATGCCCAGTGGGACGACGAAGCCCCGTGTATGGCGGCGCATCTGCGCGAGTCGGCGGGCGACCGCCTCCGACCCGTCATTGTTGAAACCGAGCCGGTTGACGAGCGCGCCCTGCTCCGGTACGCGAAAAACACGTGGTTTCGGGTTGCCAGGCTGTGCCTGCGCCGTTACGGTGCCAACCTCGACGAAGCCAAAGCCAAAGTGCGACCAGACGGCGACAGCACGGGCGTTTTTGTCGCAGCCAGCCGCCAGACCGACCGGATTCGGAAACGCGATTCCGGCAACGGTCGTCTGCAGGCGGCTATGTGTCAGGGCACGTCGTCCGGCGCGAAGCGGCAGTCCGTTGGCGCTCGCCAGCATCTCGAGGGTGCGTTCGTGCGCGTTCTCCGCGTCCTGCAAAAACAGCATCGGGCGCACTGCGCTTCGATAAAACATCGGTCGGTATGCCTCACAAAATTGAAATGCGAACGACAACTGCGGGAACGAAAGCAGCACCTTGCTGCTGACAGAACGTTCGCGCCGGACAGCGTCGATTCCTGCCCGACAATCAAACGGCGGAGGAGGCTTTTAGTGCATTCGTGTTTCAATTATGCCTACTCTGGTTTGTGAACGAGCAGGAGTTGGCACTCTCACTGATGAAATGAACACTCAACTGAGATGGACTTCCAATCCCATCTGTTTTGCAGCTATCAAACAAACGTATCTATTCACCCCCACCCTGACCCATTCTTCCCGAAGCTTCCGGAAGAGCGGGAGACAATGCAGATAGTCTGCCTGTAAGTATGAATCTGAAGGCAGAGTGAATAGTTACGAATCAACGATCATTCATCAAGGAGTTTATATAATGACAGCCAACGGTAAAATCGGGATTTTGATGCTTTCTTTCGCCCACGTGCATGCGCGAGGTTACGCCGATCAGGTACGCGATCACCCCGACCTGGAAATGCTCGCGGTCTGGGATGAAGACCCACTGCGCGGTCAGGCGGAGGCGGATCGCTACGGGGTTCCGTTCCATGCGGAGCTCGAAGCCGCACTTGCAGTCCCGGAACTCGACGGTGTCGTTTGCGCTGCGCCGACC
This sequence comes from Chthonomonadales bacterium, assembly GCA_038216735.1. Taxonomy (GTDB): domain Bacteria; phylum Armatimonadota; class Chthonomonadetes; order Chthonomonadales; family Chthonomonadaceae; genus JBBQPY01. The sequence continues at coordinate 13,813 of JBBQPY010000037.1, read as the reverse complement.
TCCCTGCACACCGAAATCCTGATCGCTTCCGCCCGCGCGGGCAAGCATATCTTCACCGAGAAATCGCTCACGATAACCGTTGGCGAAGCCACCGACGTGATGCACGCTGTCGAGGACGCGCATATCCGCTTCATGATTTCGCTGCCATCGCGAACGCGTCCTGAGATACTGTTCGCCAAAAAGGTACTGGACGAAGGACTGCTCGGCGAAGTGACACAGATGCGGGCGCGGATCGCCCACTCTGCCGCGCTCGACAAATGGTTTTCGGGCGGCTCGTCGTGGTTCGGAGAGGTGGCGCAGGCGGGCGGCGGCGCGTTTTTCGACCTCGGCTGTCACCGTGTCGATGTGATGCGGTGGTTCCTCGGCGAACCTGTTTCGGTTGTGACGCAGATGAACTCCTTCAGCGGCGCGTACGATATCGACGATAACATGGTCTCCGCCGTGACGTTCCGCAACCGCGCGATCGGCATTCTCGACGTATCGTGGGTGCATCGCTTCGGACCGAACCCGCTCGAAATATATGGAACCGGAGGCTATCTCGGCATCGAAGTCGCCCCGAATGGTCCGCGCATTCAGCTCATCAGCAGCCAGTTGAGCGCGGGCGATATTCAGGGCTATATCACTCCGACAAATCTGCCTCCCGCACTGCCCTCCCCGATGCAGCAGTGGGTCTCGTCGATCAAAGACGGCACCTCCTCGTCGATCAATATCTACGACGCCTGGGCGCTGGTGCAGCTGATGGACGGCTGTTACACCGCCGGTCGCGAGGCGCGTGAGGTGACGTTCTAAGCCATGCGGCACGGCGATCCTTTCGATCCAACTCTCCACCCCTCATCTTCCCTGCCCCCTTCTCCCGAAGCTTCGGATAGAAGGGAAAGTAAAGCGAAAGTCGTGCTCGATAGCCGGGCTGACCCGTTGCAGGCAGGGATTGATTGCGAGGAGGATACGAGTAACACTCCAGGCTTTCTCGACGTCTACGCACCCGCGTATGCGTGGGTTCGCCGTGTGCCTGCCGGGAAAGTCGTCACATACGGGCAGGTGGCAGGCAGTGTTGCGGAGGTCTCCCTAACGGCACGTCAGGTCGGTACGGCGATGCGCTACGCTCCGGACGACGTTCCCTGGCAGCGGGTCGTCGGCGCGGGCGGAACGCTGCCGATTCATAAACTGTCCCCGGAAATGGCGGCGCGCCAGCGGCGTCTGCTGGAGCAGGAAGGCGTTCTATTTCTGCCCAACCGTTCCGATCGCATCGATATGCCCCGCTGCCAGTGGCTGCCCGACAGCTCCTTGCCCACTGCCCGATAGGCGCTGACTTAGGCTGAGGATCGGATCATTGCCGCGTGGGAGAAGCTAACTGCGAACATAACGTCTGAGATCTCGAATGCCAGCGTTGTAGAAACCGACTCTCCTGAATTGACACCAGCCCTCACCCCAGACCCTCTCACGAAGCTTCGGGAAGAGGGGGAGCGAAGGGAGCTATTCTGCCAGTAAGTATGAATCCGAAGGCAGGATGAATAGTTACAGGCAAAGGAGGACAGAAGAGTTTGAAGCTTACACGCGACCAGGAAGCGAACTTGCAGTGCAAGGCGCGGTTGGGAAAGCCCATCGAGATCGTGCTGGATGAATTGCTGGAGGAACCGGAGCCGCCAGCACCTACCGCTCGTCAACTTCTCGCCTTGCTGAAAGCAGAACGTACCCGCATTCGTCAGGCGCAGGAGGAACGGGGTCAGTGGTGTATGCGATAGTCCTTGCCTGCCCCGCAGCGGAGCGCGAATTTACTACGTTTACAGCGCTCGACTGCGAAACGTTTTGTGACTACCCGTCAGAAGGTGTTGGCCAAACTTGCCCTCAATGACTCTCCTCAATGCCACATTCGATACCCAGAGCGTGACTGCCTCAGACTTGAAAATCCTTCTTCAGGGTGGGCAAATGTTTCATGCAACAGGTATCCTGAACGCTCGATGGGAAGATTTTTCTGCGTTGGAAGTCGCTCAGAATGCAGGGCTGACCGAAGTAGCTTGGGACTGTGTTTCCGACGATACTCCTGGTACGCTGGAGCTTGTCGTCTGGTATCCGCATCTTGAGGCAGACATTGTACGGCAGCGAGTGACGGAGATCGATGGCGTGGAAGAGTGGAATGTCGAAAGCACTTCCTATACCAGTACAGAGATGTAGGAGTGCCACTCTACAGTTAGGGTTTGCCGATACTTGCTCTCCGTAGGAAGCACGCTATGCGGGTCACGAATGATACGCGGAACAGGCTCACCCGACAAGCCTCCAACCACAATGAGCCAGTAATTTTCACACCGATTCTTTGCCTCATTCCACTCTCGATCCGTAAACTGAATACCACCTTTGGACGCTTTCAGTCCTTTGATTTCGATAGCCCACTCTGGCTTATTTTGTACACTGAAATCGTATCCACACGCCATCTGCCGCATATCCACGATGTCACTGCCCGCTACCTGTATAAGTGGCCCGGAGTTCGCCAAAAAGTACTCTTCGGCACGCCGCCCGGTGAGAAGGCGTTCTGGTACATTGTAAGCAACACGATTTGTTACTGCCAATGAATCGATCGCTTCAACCGTTGCGCTGTCTTCACGTCTCAAAATGCGGGCGACAAGTTCAAGCAGAGCATCGTCACTTACATCCTTCAATTCGTCGAGAATACGTTGACGATTGGGCCGTAACTCCCGCTGATGCCAGCCGCGTCTCATATTATGATGGATAGGGTCGAACTCATCGCGAAGATTTTTGAAGGTAGTAGGTGGTCTGGAGAGCGCTAGTCCAGCTTCGGTGAACGCTTGTTCCCATGAGGAAAAAGTTCGCGCTGCAAAATACTGGCGGTCAAGACGGCTCATCGCATACCCGATGACAATCGCCTCCGTCTCGATGCGCAATCGTTTGTGGTCTTCAGGCATTGTAAAGCACCTTCTCAAATCGTTTTCTACGCTCCATGCCTTGTGCCTCTCTCGCATTGTCAAACGTAGGTATTGTGCTCTCGAGCCGGACCGCTTATAGCGAGGGCAGAGCGGGTAAACCACTCGAGAAGTGTAACACTGTCTGCCAGCCGTGTCAAGAAAGCCACAGTTTTCGCTCTCCAGACAGATATGGGCGGTTGAAGAAACATGGGATGCGGGCTGACGACCATTTAGTTCGCGCGCTGCTCGATTCAGGTCTCCAATAATTGTCCTTATTGTCCGAAAATCCCCGTAATGAATCCGGCAATACAACAGATCACAGAGGGGGAGGCAGCGACAGAGGAGATGTTGGTCACTCCTGCTGCCGGGCAGGAATTTGCCGCCAATCGAAAGACACGCGAGGAAGCGTACAGCGAGGCGAAATTCTTCGACCTCTCGCAGGATCTTTTTTGTATTTCAGATCGCAACGGACGTATTCTGCGCGTCAACCCTGCCTGGCAGCGACAATTCGGCTTCACACAGGCGGAGGCAGCGCTGCAGTCTTTAAGTACTTTGACGCTTCCTGAGGATGCGGAGCTTGCTGCAGAACACTGGAGCCGTTTGCTGCGCGGTGAACCAGTAGAGCCACTAACCTTTCGCGCACGAATGTGCGATGGCTCGTCTCGTAGTATCTGTTGGAATGCCGTCTTGGATACGGGCAGCCAGACAATATTTGCGATCGGGCGCGATGTTACCGATCGCCTCGAGGCTGAAGAGGCGCTGAACAAAAGCAAAATCGTGCTTCACGAAGCGCAGGAGATCGCCCATCTCGGCAGTTGGATGCTGGATATGACGACGTACGCAGTCGAGTGGTCACAGGAAATGTTTCGTATTCATGGTCTCGAACCTGCTGCAAACCCGCCCTCGTTCCAGGAGGCTGTCGCTACGATATATAGTGAAGACCGTCCGATTCTGGTCGCTGCTTATCATCAATGCAAAGCGCAGGGCACAATTCAGACCTCCGAATATCGTATCCTGCGCGCGGATGGCGCGCTGCGCTGGGTCGAATCGACCATGAAACCGGTTACAGATGAAGCGGGCGATTGTCTACGTGTCTTCGGGACAATGATGGACATCACCGATCGTAAACAGCGCGGGCAAAATCTCCTGCAAATCAGTAAAGCGGTGGAGAGCGCGAGCGATGCAATCCAGATTGCGAATGCCGACGGAACGATAGTCTATGTCAATCCCTCCTATCAGGAGCTGCTGGGGTATACGGTCGAGGAAGCGAATCGGATCGGGGCAGCAAAAATCCATGTTCGCCAGGATATCGCCCAGGACCTTTATACGACCGTGACCGGAGGCGAATCGTGGAAAGGCGAGTGCGATCTGTACAACCGCGATGGTGTGATCGTGCCCGTGCTGCTGCGTGCCGACGGCATCCGAGATGAAGAGGGAAATGTCGTCGGCGTCGTGTGTCTGCTCACCGATGTTTCCGAGCGCAGACGGCTCCACACGCAGATACTGCAGTCCGAGAAACTGGCCGCGCTCGGCGAGATGGTTGCAGGTGTCGCCCATGAGATCAATAATCCGCTGGCGGCTATCTCCGGTTCCGCGCAGCTGCTGGAGATGCACCCGGATGAGAAAGTACGGCAGCGCGGGACAACCATCCGGCGTATGACCGATCGCGCAACGCGTATCGTCCGCTCGCTACTGACTTTCTCCCGAACCGAAGGTGAGGAGCGCTGGATGATGTCGCTCAACGCGGCTGTCGAATCGGCGCTTGAAATCTGCGGCTATAAACTCAAATTCAGTGACATCACACTCGATTTGCGCCTCGACCCGCTGCTGCCCGAGACACTGGCGAACGAAAATCAAATGCAGCAGATTGCGCTCAATTTGATTACGAATGCGGAGCATGTGCTGCGGGATAAAACGGGTGGTGTGCGCTGTATCACGATCGAGACCGCATCGTGCAGCAGTAAAGACACTGGCTCTGTCGTCACGCTGACGGTGTCGGACAACGGCTCAGGCATTCCTGCCGACGTTCTACCGCGGATATTCGAACCTTTTTTTACGACCAAAGACATCGGCGAGGGAACAGGACTGGGACTGTCGATCTGTCACGGGATCGCGGTGGCGCATGGCGGTACCCTGACAGTGGAAAATCGGGCAGGAACGGGAGCCGCATTCACGCTCACGATTCCGATTGTAAATCAGTCCCGCGGAGAGAAATAGTCGTCGGCTAAAGCAGCCTGAACGGGCTGCGATCGAACGGTCGCTTTTGGAGTGACGCATTTAGAAAGGCATGATGTAAGATGGTCGCGCAAGTCGAATCGGTACAGCAAAAACAGGCGCGTATTCTCGTCGTCGATGATGAGATGGATATTGTCGCGATACTCGCAGAAGGTCTGGAGTACGCGGGGTATACCTGCGTGATGGCGCACAGCGCTGAAGAGGCGCTGCGCTGTCTGGGTGAGGAGCCGTTCGACGCGCTGCTGACCGACATTCACATGCCGCGAATGCGCGGCGATGAACTGCAGCGCATCGCACGACAGTATGATCCGAGTCTCGCCGTGCTGCTCGTCACCGCTGCCAGCGATCTTCAGTCAGCCGTGCAGTGTTTGAACGAGGGCGTCTTCGACTACTTGACGAAGCCATTCGAGCTCTCCGATGTCGTCGTGCGGGTCAGCAAAGCGCTCGGCAGACGCAACATGATGCGGGAACAGCAGCGTCTGATCGGCATGAACCTGAACTATCAGGCGACGCTCGAGGAGCAGGTCGGCGAGCAGGCGGAGCGTATACGCCTGATGTTTCAGAATGCTCTGAAAACGCTCAGTTACGCCCTTGAAGCCAAGGATATCTATACACAGGATCACTCGCAGCGCGTCGCCGATATTGCCGTTGCGATCGCCTCAGGGCTGCGTCGAACCGATACCGATTTCCATGAGCGTCTGCATTTCGCAGCTCTACTTCATGACATCGGAAAGATCGGCGTGCCGGAAGCAGTCCTGAACAAACCAGATGGGCTGACTCCGGAGGAGCGCGAAATAATCAAGCGGCACCCCGTGATCGGTGAAACGATACTACGCCCGCTCTCACTCGATCCGCTGGTACTGGAGGTCGTGCGCAGTCACCACGAACAGTGGGATGGCGGCGGTTATCCGGACGGACTGCGCGGCTCACAAATTCCTTTTGGAGCGCGTATTGTTTCTGTTGCCGATACGTATGATGCGATGACGAGCGCGCGCTCCTACCGCGCCGGTATGCCGCATGAAAAGGCGCTCGCGATACTGCGCGAGGGAGCAGGAAAACAGTGGGACGCACAGGTTGTGCGACAGATGCTGCTGGCTGCCGCGACCGGTAAAATCGACGAAATCCGTATGCGCTCCCATCTGCCGAATCCCACTCTCCCGGTCCGTGCTGCCGATCCGGCGCCAGCGAAGTCGATCTCATCTCTGCCTCCGGGCAATCCGCTCCCCCTCAACCTCGCCGCCTGACCGGAGAGGAACGACATGATGCACAAAGCATGACTAAGCGGCTTGACAGCCCGTTTTGCAGGTCGCATGAAACCACTCTTACGACTCCATCGTCCAACTCTAGGAGACGACTCGAGAGATGGACTCTATGGTATACTGAACAGGTCCGACGCTTGTCTTTTCAGGCTGCGTCGACTGTCATTTGCGACATTGTCATTCCGAGTTTTTGCAAGGAGAATCCAGTTGCTCGAAGATACTCGCCATGAGGCGCGCGACCTGCGCACCCGGCTTGTCGAGCTGGGAGGTCATCTTTGACCAGACCAGACGCCAGCAGGAAATCGAAGAATTAGAAGTTCAAGCCGCCGCTCCCGATCTCTGGGAGGACGCAGCACAGGCACAGATACTGCTGCAGCGCATGAGTCAACTGCGTGAGGCGCTCGCGCCCTTCAATGCAATTCGCGCGCGTATCGACGACCTCGATGCGATGCTCGACCTTCTTGCCGAAGAGGGTGTGGAAGACGATGCGACGCTGCTCGAACAGCAGACCGAAGCGCACAAAATAGCCGCCGAACTCGACCGCCTCGACCTCGAGACGCTGCTCTCCGGGGTACACGATGGCGCAGATGCGATCGTCGAGATCAAAGCGGGCGCGGGCGGCACGGATGCTTGTGACTGGGTCACGATGCTGCAGAAGATGTACCTGAAATGGGCGGAATTGCATGGCTACAAAGCCGAGGTTCTCGAGGAGAGCGAAGCTGAAATTGCCGGTCTAAAAAGTACACTGTTCATCCTGCGCGGCAAGAACATCTACGGCTATCTGAAAGCAGAGCATGGCGTACACCGTCTGGTGCGAATCTCGCCCTTCGATGCGGCAAAGCGGCGTCAAACGTCCTTTGCGACGGTGGTGATACTCCCAGATCTCGGTGAAGAAGTTCTGACGGAAATCAATCCCGACGATCTGCGTATAGATTATTATCGAGCGAGCGGCGCAGGCGGGCAGCACGTCAACAAAACCGATTCGGCGGTGCGTATCACCCACATCCCAACCAACATCGTCGTGACGTGCCAGAACGAACGTTCGCAGCACAAAAATAAGGCGACTGCGATGCAGGTATTACAGTCGCGGCTGATCGATCGTGAACGTCGCGAGAACGAAGAGAAGCTTTCTGCGCTCCGTGGCGACTCTAAAGCCAATGAGTGGGGCAGTCAGGATCGCTCCTATGTGTTCCAGCCCTACACGATGGTCAAAGATCACCGCACAGGCCAGGAGACGGGTGACGTGATCGGAGTGATGAACGGCAACATCGATCCCTTCCTGCAAGCCTACTTGCAGTGGAATCAAGTGCGCAATCGATAGAAGCGCGATGGAACGAATTCCGTTGCGGTCGTGTACGTGTAGGTATCCGCGGCACAAGCGACAATCGGCACCAGGTATGTGTCCGCCGTACGGCGGAAAAGGCAGGTCAGGCAAATGCAGTACAAAACCAAAACTTCAGTTATTATCGGTCACTATGCTGCCGTTGCGCGAATGCTGGCGGGACTGATCGGCACATTTGCACTGCTCTGTTTGCCCTGTTTATGCGCTCTGCCTGCGCGTGCTGAGGGAAACCGCACCGACGTCGAGCTCACAACTAAAGACATTAGCCAGAAGGAATCCGCGCTCGGCAGCCTGACAGCAGACGCGATACGCGCCTCAGCGAAATCGGATGCCGCCTTCATTGCCGCTTCCTCTTTCGCTGAGGAAACCATCTCGATCAAACCCGGCGCGCTGACCGTCGCCGAGCTGCTCAAAACGCTCGAATATAAGGGTGACACGATCGCGATCGTCAAGCTGACAGGCGAACAAATACGCGCTGCGCTCGAACATGGGCTCTACCTGTACCCGAAATCGAACAGCGGGTTTCTGCATACGTCGGGTATTGTCGCGACAATCAATCCGACGGCTAGCGGTGAAAAGCATATCCTCTCCATCAAGATCAATGGCTCTGCGCTCGATGCGAGCAAGACGTACAAGGTCGCGATGCCTGCGCCTCTTGCCAACGGCGCACTCGCGTATTTCAAAATCTGGAAGAAAAGCGACCTCGATAAAGACACCGGTAAAACGCTCGAAAATGCGCTCACGGCTTATCTGGTCGATCATAAGACGATCGCGAAAGGTGACGAGCGGCTTGTCGCTAAAAAGTAACCCGATTATTTCAGCAAGGGCAGTCGCGATTCTCGCGGCTGTCTTTTTCATTCCGTTAGCCGGATGCCCGAAGGCGGTAACTTCTTCGGTCGGGGCGGTTTCTGCCATCACGCCTGTAAACTCGCCGGAGGCGAATGCCAGGGCGAAACCGGGGTCGAAAACAAGCGATATTCCCGGAACGGAAACGGTGCGACCGTCGTCTACAAAGACAGGACGCCCGACCTTCGATGGAGACCGCGCATACGGACTATTGACGAAGCAGTGCGACTTTGGTCCGCGACCGCTCGGCACACCTGCACACGAAAAACTTCGTGCTTTTCTGACAGCGGAAATGAAGAAGTATGCCGATCAGACGATCGAGCAGAAGTTCGATTATCGCGGAATGCCGGTGACCAACATCATCGGCGTTTTCTATCCGACAGGCGCAACCGCTCCCGCCAAAAAGCCTGTCTTGCTGCTCGCGCACTGGGATACGCGTCCGATTGCCGACGGACCCTTTTCGTCGGAAAGCAGGGGCAGCCGGTTTGTCTATGGTCCGAAGGGCTGGAACCGTACGACCCCGATCATGGGCGCTAATGATGGCGCTTCGGGCGTAGCAGCGCTGCTGGAGTTGGCACGGCTGTTCAAGCAGCGCAAACCCGATGTCGGCGTACTGTTACTGCTCGATGATGGTGAAGACTACGGCGACTTCCGATTGGATCAGGGCAGAGGCGAAGGCGTCGAACTCGGCTCACGTTACTTTGCCACGCACTATACGGAAGATGCTCATTTTGGCTATCCCGATTTTGGCATACTGCTCGATATGATCGGCGCAAAAAATCTGGTACTGCCCAAAGAGCAGTATTCACAGAACCATGCACCCGGCACCAACAGCAAAGTATTCGGAATCGCCGAGCAGTTGGGCTACAAAAAAATCTTTCTGTACGACGAGACCCAGGACGTCGGCGACGATCACATTGCGCTCAATGAAGCGGGCATACCGACGATCGACCTGATTCATCCCCTGCCGAATGGCAGTTCTTCTCTGGGTTACCGGTACTGGCATACGCTTCAGGACACAGCGGATAAATGCAGCGGCGCTTCGCTGAAAGTTGTTGGCGAAACGGTCGCCGAAGTCATCTATCGAGAAACGCCCGCACCCTGAAATAGCCCGCTCGATAATTATTCTGACAGATCGTTTCAGGCGGATCGAACCGTAGCTCAAACGCCTTTCGAGTGCCGATTCGCCTGCAATATGATTTCTCTATTAATATGTTAGGGATTTGTGGCAAAATAGTCTAAACACATAAAACCTTTCGTCGTCTGAATACGTAGTCTAATAACAAGCAGTGTAAAAAGATTTTATTTCGATTATCCGGGTTGAAGTGGACAGGGAGCATTGGTGATGGCAAGACAAACCGGTCAGCAGGGACAACAGGAGACGACTTTCGGGGCTGCCGATCTCAAGCTTTGTGAGCTGTGTGGCTGGCTGAATCTCGATTCGAATGAGGAGTGTTTTGTCTGCGGCTGGCACGGCCATTTCGAACATCGCGCCGAGTTTGTTCGCGCTGCAGCGGAGCTTGCCTCCCTTCGTCATGGGCGTCTGGAATTGCAGCATTTGACCGATGTGCGCACCTATCGCAAGCCTGCCCCGCCTACGCTGAAATCCCGACTCCGTACAGTGTTCCGACGTGCCTGGAACTGGCTGCGCGGCTGATAGCGCCAGCTGTATATTAGGCATTCAAAATCGAAAAACCGTTTCAGTTGCCGGGTGACACATCTCCTTACCAGAGATAAGACACTCCACACATCTGAAACGGTTCTTTTGTTGTGTCGGGTTCAACGCTGCGAAGTATCCTCTGCGAGCGAGTGTATGCAGACTTTGCCAGCGCTCTATGCGGCACGCAGGATTGGGACTGCAGCTCTGTCGTCGGTCTGGCTTGCAAGCAGCGCTGTCATCGCATCGCAGGTTAGCGGGCGTGAAAAGTAGTACCCCTGACCGAAGTCGCACAGCATATCACGCAGTGTGCCGAGCTGTTCTGCCGACTCGATGCCCTCGCTGGTAACGCGCAGATTCAGCGTTTTGGCGAGGCTGATGATTGCCTGCAGGATCGCGCGGTCCTCGCTTTTCTCCCCCAGCCGCTGTACAAATGAGCGGTCCACTTTAAGCGTGTCGATCGGCAGCGTACTCAAGTAGGATATCGACGAGTAGCCTGTCCCGAAATCATCGACCGCAAGCCGAATACCGAGATCGCGCAATTGGTTGAGTTTGAGCAGCATCGTATTCAGTCCAACCATCATAGTGCTTTCGGTTATTTCGAGTTTGAGACATTCCGGGGAGAGACCTGTCGCGGCAAGGACAGCGGCGACGCGTAAGACCACATCTGGCTGCTGGAGCTGCCGCGCTGACATGTTGACTGAGACTGTAAGCGGAACGATCAACGGATACTGCTGCTGCCATGCTTTTGCCTGCAGGCAGGCCTGTGTGAGCACCCATTCGCCGAGCGGCAGAATCAAGCCAGTATCCTCCGCGATCTGTATGAAATGGATTGGGTCGATCAGCCCGCGAACCGGATGCTGCCAACGTACCAGCGCCTCCACTTCGCAGACCTGCTCGTTTTCGAGATGAATGATCGGTTGATAATGCACGCGGAGCTGGTCGGTTTCGATCGCGCGGCGCAGGTCCGTCTCCAGTTCGAGCCGCTCCATGTCGTGCTCTTTCATACTACTATCGAAAACGACGTGGTTTGCCTTTCCTCCGGTCTTCGCCAGATACATCGCCGTATCGGCATCGCGCAGCAGCGTCTCAGGCTCCTCTGCCCCGCATGCGCTGACGGCAAGACCGATACTGGCGGTCGCAAACACCTCGCGTCCCTGCAGTACGAAGGGCTGGCGCAGTTGGTCGAGTATTCTCTCTGCGATCTCGTTTCGTGTGTCTTCGTTCGCATCTTCGAGCAGCACGGTGAACTCATCGCCGCCGAGGCGCGCAACTGTGTCACTGATACGAACGCAGTCCTGCAGCCGCTTCGCGACACCGATCAGCAGTTCATCTCCGGCATCGTGTCCCAGGCTGTCGTTGATCGTCTTGAAATTATCGAGGTCGAGGAACATCACGCCGACTTCGCTCTGGAGACGGACGGCACGTTTGAGAGAGCGTGTCAGCCGATCCATAAAGAGGGCGCGGTTGGGCAGATCGGTCAGGACATCGTGGAACGCCTGATGCGCGAGTTGTTGCTCGAACACTTTGCGCTCTGTTACATCCCGGTAGGTAAACAGGATTCCCTCGATGCCGGGTTCATGCAGCAGGCTGTTGAGGATCACCTCACAATCGCGATATGAGCCGTCTATATGCATCAGCCGCCAGGCGCTCATCGCGTTGCCAGCCTGCGTGCGCACTTGCCGAAAGAGTGTTCGAGCGCGTTCTCTGTCTTCGGGATGAACGATTTCGAAGGCGTTGCTATGCAGCAGATGGCTGCTTTCGTAGCCCAGTATACGTTCGCCTGCCGGGCTGATATAGCGCGTTTTGCCATCGGCGCCCAGTATGGTGATGATGTCGGAGGCGTTACGGATGAGTGAGCGGAACTGCTGCTCGCTGGTTCGCAGCGCAGTCTGCTCGATCGCGAGCGCGGCCTGGGTGCGTCGCACCCGATTATGCCGTCCGATCAGGCACCCCAGCAGCAGCGCAGTGGCGACTAAGGCGAAGGTGGTCTCGAGCTGGGCGGCGCGCTGTGCCTGCATTGCTTCGTCATGGAAGACCTCTTCGGCTCTGTCGATCGATCCCATCAGTCGGGAATAGTGCGGAGCGGTCACCGTCTGGCTGGCAAGTCGCACCTGCTCATTGTCATCCGTCGCGCGGAGCATGATTTCGCTGCGCAGTGAGCGCACATAGGTTTTGAAGAAAGCGGCAACCTCACGCAGCGATTCTTCTTCCGGGGCGCTTCTTGCCAGACGGGTCTGCAGCGCGGCGATATGCGTGAGCAGATCTTCAATATTAGCGCTCGTACCAGGGTCGATATGGGGTTCCGTAGCAATCTGCACCTCTACTGCGTCGAGCTGATTTATGCTGCCCTGCAAGCGCGCCAACAGCACTTCTCCTTCGCGTCTCTTCTCAGCGCGTCGGTGCAGTGCAGATATTCCCGCTGCAAGAGTGAGCGCGACAGCAACGGCGATACAGGGAACGCACCAGGGCGCCAGCAGACGATGCAGGCGGCTTTCCTTGGTGGAGCGCTCACGCTTTTGCGATCCAAAACTCATTCATTTCCCGCTTTCTATTCCAGTTTCGAACCGCTTTCGCACCGCATCCATTCTCAGGAGCCTCCTCTACCACATCAGGACGGAGGACTAAAGATGCAGCGATGCCGCTCGCGTGGAGCGGCATCGAGCATTGTTGTGGAATACTGGATTGGATCGCAATCGACGCAGGAATTATCGGGGAAATATACCGGTGCAATGACTGCAAGAACTACCGGTTTCGTCACAGGCGGGGATTGATCAAGACTACTCGACGCGGGACACTTTCTCTGTTTTGTTATCTGTCTTCGAGATAAACGATTGTTTTACGAAAAGGGCAGTCGTGAGGAACGCGCGTGCCGCGCTGGCTTGAGAGAGCAGGCTGATTTTGGTCAGCGGGCTTACTGCTGCTGTCGCCCACTGCTCCCCATAGTTGCCCCCGGCATCGCGCACATGGTCATGCACAAAGCGAACGGCACGCTCTGCGACTTTCAGCCAGTGCGGATCGGCGTCCTGCCGGTGTAGATAAAGGAACGATTCCAGGAGCAGATGTGCAAAGGAGGCGCCATCTGCGATGGCGCCGGTATCGGGACGAACCCAGCACGCGTCGGCAGCGCGGGCGATACGTTCTGCCTCATTCAGGAAGATCTTCTCTTTTGTCAGTTCGTACAGCAGGCAGTTGGAGCGGATCATCAGCGCGGAGTTGTATGACCATTTCGTCTTTTCGACCGTCCCATCGAGTTTGACATTGTCGAAAAATAGACCGTCTTTGTCCTGCAGATGCGCGTTCGTCCAGATTATCAGCCGTTTGCCGATATCGAGATAGACGGGTTTATGCGTGATCTGGTAGAGGCGCAATGCGGCGGCGGCTGCTGGCCCGTTCGAGCAGGCGTTTTTAGAGGTTCGATCCGCTTCGTGCCAGTAGATGCCGCCTCCGATTTTGGTATCTTCGCCGCTGAGCACGAAGTCAAACGTCTCGACAGCGCGTACGCGATAACTGGCATCGCCAGTAACCTCATAGGCTTCGAGAAGCGCGAGGGTCA
>JBBQPY010000036.1:0-34407 GCA_038216735.1 Chthonomonadales bacterium | reverse complement strand
CGATGTCGTATGGATCAATGCGCCTGCCTTGCCCGTGAACGAAGTCCCCGCACCGGTTGCTGTTTGAGTAGCAAGGAATGTTCGCTCGCTACATAAAAAGACTTTTGCTTTTTTGTCTCAAAACCCTTGACACATTCCGCTCCCCTGAAATGCCACTCAGTCAGACTGCCCCGCTTCCGATATTAATCGGAAGCGGGGCAGTCTGTTGCTTTTCAACCTATTTTAAAACGACTGCCACGATTCAAGCAGCAGGTTGATGCCGCACTTTTGCCAGCAGATGGCAGTTGTATATACTCCACCTCTCCCGAAGCTTAATGAGAGGATATTGGGTAATGGTGAACAGTTACCAATTTATGAAAGCTACTTGCATTTTTGAATCCGGGGGTATACTCTATGATTGCTCTTTAGGCACGATGCGAAAGGGTTTGTATGCGAATTGATCTTGCAAAAAGTTACAACTTGATGTAATTACTTTGCTTTTCGACACATATGCGCTAACTTTCATCGTACTTCCATCGTAAATGAGCGTAAATCAATCGATCCTGACGTCGAGCGAACTAGCAAATTTTGAAGTAAGGCTGAGTTCGAAATTGGTTTTCCCTCTGTTCCAGTTCTCCATGAAATCTATCTTTCCCGTACGTTGTTACTCCTTGAAGAGAGAGTACAAAAACTCGTTCTATATCGGCTGACACCATATCTCGTCTCGCGAAAGATTTTGTGAGACATTCCGACCTAATGCCTCCGATGTACTCGGCGTGATTATGCGCCTGATCGACCAGTTATTCTCTCGTTCAGTTCCACAGTCTTCGTCACATGATGCACGAATATCAATTCCTGCGATCGACGGATATTCTGATGGCAGGAACATTTGTCTTCAAGGAGATTTTGATGTTTGGATTCCGTCTGATTTTCCGGTTTGCCACCCTGCTTATGCTCTGTCTTTTCATCCCGGTCGCTGCCGCCAATGCCGCTACATACTATGTCAGCCCAACGGGCAACGATTCGAATTCTGGATCCGCACTTACAAGCCCCTATGCCACTATCCAGCACGCCATCGACAAATCAGTTACTGGCGATACCATCCTCATCGTTGCAGCTACATATACTGGCAGCGGCAACAAGAACCTGAACTTCGGGGGCAAAGACCTGACCCTGCAGACGTATCCCAGCAGCGCGGGCGCCACCACCGTTACCCTAGATTTGCAGAACAATGGTCGCGCCTTCCTCTTCCAGACCAACGAAACTTCTGCTTCTGTAATCGACAGCTTTAATGTCATCAACGGCTACGAACCCTACACTTCTGGCGGTGCGGCTTATATCAAAAGTAGTAGCCCAACGTTCACCAACTGCACATTTGACTCCAACTCTGCTTTTGCCGCAGGTGCAGTGTATATTTATTCCTATGCAACTCCAACCTTTACCAACTGCGTCTTCAGCAATAATACCGGTAAAGTCGGTGGCGCCATCTACACGGATTACTTGACACTGGCAAGCTTTACGAAATGCAAGTTTACCGGTAACACAGGCAGATATGGCGGGGGCGTATACTCCTATTGCAGTTCCGACAGCTATACGGGCTGCACCTTCGACAGCAATACTGCGGAACTCGGTGGAGCATTGTATACGACCTCGAGCGCCAGTCTCACTTTTACGAACTGTACCCTGACCAACAACACAGCAAGTGATCGAGGCGGAGCTTCATTCACCGGCTATACAGGCATCATTACTCTCTACAATTGCGTTGTCGCCAACAATTCAGCAAGCAATAACGGAGGAGCCTTTTACAATAGTGCCTCCTCTGCTTCCAACCTCTATAACTCGACAGTGACGGGCAACAGCGCGACATACAAAGGCGGGGCGGTCTACAATGGAACGTCTTGTTCGCCCATCATCTTTGCAAGTATCCTATGGAAGAACACGGCAGGGACCGCAGGCAATGAGCTATTCAACGCAGGCTTGACGAGTCTGCCCATCGTGACTTATACGGACATTACGGGCGGATGGGACGATCTGAACAACACCAACCTCAATGTTGATCCCCTCTTTGTAAGCGCGACCGATTTCCACCTCCAGGCTGCTTCAGCGATGATTGATGCTGGCCCGAATACCAACTGCGTCGATACGGATATGGACGATAATCCCAGAATTTGTAACTACTTTACCGACTTGGGCGCCTACGAGCGTTCCCTGCCAACTGCCAAAAATGACACTTACTCAATGTCCGCCAACACAACCCTGACGGCCAGCAAAACATACGGCGCGCTGGCAAACGATCTCGCCAACAGAGGCGGCACGCTCTCTGCAGTCCTCGTTAGCAGTCCTCAAAAAGGGACGCTGACTTTCAAATCTGATGGTTCATTCACTTACAAGGCGGCAACAGGCTTCACCGGCACGCAGACCTTTACCTACAAAGCCAAGAACAGCAAAGGTATGAGTACTGCTGCAACGGTAATCATCACGATCAAATGACACGCGTTAATGCCAGCGATAGTGGCCTGTCAGCGAGGCAACTGTGAACTGAACCGAGATCGGTGTAAAACATACTGCCCTGCTTCCGAGACTAATCGGAAGCGGGGCATTGTTGATTTACTGCGTATGGTACTGCTTGGAACCAGCGCGTATCGCCAGCGGTAGTGACGCGTTGCAGCCAGTCGACCGACCAATAGTACAGCAAAACGAAAACAAAATATTTATTATGATCAAAATTGTATGTAAACACATAATAAAATCTATAAAAATGCCAATATATATATATACCGTACACAAATACTTCTCATAGCTACAACATTGTGCGATATGAACGACTCCTCACAAACGATTGCCACGCTTGTTTTCATCTTGTATACCAGCGTTATAGCACACTGACGAATCTTGGCTTCCCCATCTCGAAGTCGCTGCCGATCGGCATAACTGTCGATAGATGACTCGGTTCCGGGGACGAAATCGCCATACCGCTCGCTTTACAATGGTTGGTACTTTTTCTCATCCCGTACGTTGTTACTCCTTGAAGAGAGTGTACAAAGACTAGTTCAACATCGGCTGACACCGTGTCTCGTCTCGCGAAAGATTTCGTGAGTCGTTCTCACGTAATGTCTCCGATAGGCTCGGGGTAATTATTGCGCCCGGTCGACCAGTTATGCTCTCATTACAACCCGCAAGCACTAGGGTGCGATTTATCTGACATGTCCGTTCAGTCAGGATCGTCCGAATAGACTGCAGGGAGGTAAATGCTCTCGTCAAGGAGATATCGATGCGTACATCCCCCCTTCATTCCCGACTCAGCGCACTGCTGACGCCCTGCCTTCTCATCGCTGCCGCAGCAGCCAGTGCTTCCACCTATTATGTGAGCGCAACCGGAAAAGATCTGAATACGGGCATCTCACTCAGTAGTCCTTTCCTCACCATTCAGCACGCCATCACCACAGCCAGCGAAGGCGACACCGTACTCGTTGCCAGCGGCACTTACAAAGGCAGCGGCAACCGAAACATTGATTTCGGAGGCACCAATATTACCCTCGGCGCTGCTACTAATAGCGATGGCACGCCCGGCAGTGTGACTATCGACGCACAAAATGGCGGACGCGGATTCGTCTTCCAGAGTGGGGAAACCGCCGCTTCGGTAGTCGATAGCTTCACAGTAATCCATGTCTACGATCCTTATGATTCTGGTGGAGCCATGAATATCAAAAGCAGCAGTCACACCTTTACCAACTGCACATTCTCCTCGAGTACTGCCTTTGCTGCCGGAGGAGTTTTCGTCTACTCCTTCTCCAATCCGAGCTTTACAAACTGCGTTTTTAGTAACAATACGGGCAAAGTCGGCGGCGGCACCTATATGGACTACAATACGCAGGCGACCTTCTCTGGCTGCTCATTTACCGGCAACACCGGCAGATACGGGGGCGCGGTCTACACCTACTGCAGCAGCGACAGCTATACTGACTGCACCTTCGACAGCAATAAAGCCGAAGTCGGAGGGGCACTCTACACCACCACAACGGCCGCAATCAGCTTTAAAAGCTGCACCTTCAGTAATAACACCGCATCGGACCGTGGCGGAGCCAGTTTCACAGGTACCACAGGCATCGTCACGATCTACAATGGTCTGGTTTTCGGCAACTCGGCTGTCAGCGGAGGCGGCTTTTACAATAGCTACAAGTCTGCCTCGCACCTGTACAACACGACCATAACAGGCAACAGCGCGACTAGCAGAGGCGGGGCAGTCTACAATGGCACGAGCTGCTCACCAACCATCTTCGCGAGCATTCTCTGGAACGACTCCGCTACTACCAGCGGTAACGAAATCTATAATGCAAGCACGACGAGTGTGCCTTGTGTGACCTATTCTGACGTTCAGGGAGGCTGGAGCGAACCCGGCAATACAAACCTGAACACCGATCCGCTCTTTGTCAGCGCCACAGATTACCATTTATCCGTTGCGTCGCTTACGCAGCAGAAGTCGCCGCTGATCGATGCAGGCCCGAACTACGACTACTACGATTGGGACCAGGATAGCAACCAGCGAATCACCAATGGACTGCTTGATATCGGCGCGTATGAACTGGTACCACCGACGGCAAATCCAGATGCCTACCGCATGTCCATCAATGCGACCCTTACCGTTAGCGCAGCGAATGGTGTACTGGCCAACGACCTGGCAAGCAACGGCGGTCTACTCTCAGCGGTACAGATGACAAAGCCGCTCTTGGGGACGCTGACACTGAAAACCGATGGCTCATTTACATACAAGCCGGTGGCCAGCTATAAGGGTGTACAGATATTCACGTACAAAGCGACCAATGGCAATGGAGCAAGTCTCATTGCGACGGTCACAATCACCATTGGCTGATTTGACGCTCGACAGTATCCCTCGCGTCGAGCAGGACAAAGGATACTGTCAGCGACTTCCTCTATTTCGATCCGCTTGAAGTGAGGTAGTTGGTGGCAGAGGATTCGTGAAGTGGCTGTTTGTACACACAATGATGGCGACCGAGACCTGTTAAATTTATTGTTGCTTGTTACAGGTAAATTTACTAAAAGTGCAAAAAAATCCACTTTTTTCAGTCATTTTGCATAAAAAGAGTAGAAATAAAGAGAGAATAGTGTCAGAATATAGAGGTATCCCACACAACCCTCTTAATGAACCTACAGTAGTGTGGCGATAGGATGAATTTCATACAGAAGGAGTATTGGACGAATTGTTGCCACTAGCCGTGCCAACACAACAATACGCTCATCATTTCCTCACCCCATTCTATAGCGTATCAAAACAGTCTTGTGTTCGGGCAGCATCTTCACAGCACAAAATTGTCGTAATGCCGACAACGGGATCAAACCATTTGCCAATGGCAATAGTCGAAGCCCACCCCGTACGTTGTTTCTCCTTGCAGAGAGTGTACAAATACTTGGACAGTATCGGGCAGCCAGCGTTTTTCGTTTTGCGGATACCTTCGTAAGACCTTGAGCAGAGTTGCGCCGGTAGGATAGAAGCTCGACCGTGTCTGTCGAATCTGTCATACCCTCGTTCCGATCTGCACTATCCGTCGCGCGATGGAATGACTGACTGCTGCCCCCTTAATCGTCGATACCCGGACGCAGTGGGTATGAACACACTATCTACAAGGAGATATTTATGCTTGCATTCCGCCACAATTTCCGGCTCAGCGCACTGCTGACGCCCTGCCTTCTCATCGCTGCCGCAGCAGCCAACGCTTCGACCTTTTATGTGAGCGCAACCGGCGCTGACAAAAATGCGGGCACCTCGCTCAGCAGTCCTTTCCTCACCATTCAGCACGCTATCAACGTAGCCAGCGAAGGCGACACCGTACTCGTTGCCAGCGGAACTTACAAAGGCCGTGGCAACCGAAACCTCGATTTCGGAGGCACCAATATTACCCTCGGCGCTGCTCCCAATAGCGATGGCACGCCCGGCAGTGTGACTATCGACGTTCAGTACGGCGGACGCGGTTTCGTGTTCCAGGGTGGGGAAACCGCCGCTTCGGTAGTCGATAGCTTCACAGTCATCCATGGCTACGAGCCTTATGATTCTGGCGGAGCTGTCTATATCAATGGCAGCAGTCCCACCTTTACCAACTGCACATTCTCCTCTAACATTGCCTTCGCTGCCGGAGGAGTTTTCGTCTACTACTATGCAGACCCGAGCTTTACCAACTGTGTTTTCAATAATAATACAGGCAGGGTAGGCGGCGGCACCTATATGGACTACAATACGCAGGCGACCTTCTCCGGTTGCTCGTTTACCGATAACACTGCTCTGTTTGGTGGCGCGGTCTACACCTACTATAGCAGCGACACCTATACTGGCTGCACCTTCGACAGCAACAGTGCCTACGTGGGTGGCGCACTCTACACGACCTCCAATGCATCCATCAGCTTTTACAATGCAACCTTCAGCAATAACACCGCATCGGACCGTGGCGGAGCTGGTTTCTCAGGCTATAAAGGCAACGTCACGCTCTACAATGGTCTGGTTTTCGGCAACTCGGCTGTCAGTGGGGGCGGCTTTTACAATAGCTACAAGTCTGCCTCAAATCTGTACAATACGACCGTGACGGGCAACAGCGCGTCGAATAAGGGCGGGGCAATCTATAACGGCACGAGCTGCTCACCTACCATCTTCGCGAGCATTCTCTGGAATGACTCTGCGGTGAACGACGGAACTGAAATCTATAATGCGAGCAAAACCAGCAATCCCAATGTGACCAATTCGGATGTCTCCGGTGGTTGGGGCGACGCTTCTGATAACAACCTGGACACCGATCCGCTCTTTGCCAGCGACACGGATTTACACCTACAGGCTGGCTCGCCATTGATCGATGCAGGTCCGAATTACGACTACTACGATTTCGATCAGGACGGCAACTCGCGAATCGTTAACGGTCTGCTCGATATCGGCGCTTATGAATTTGTGACGTTGCCGTAATGCTGCGGGTTCCATTTTCTTGTAGAGCATCAAACACAGCACGAATGGATGATAAAGTAGTATGTTCCTGGTGAGCATATAGGAATCTAAAGTACATGAGAAACTGCCTCGCTTTCCGATGATACGGAAGCGAGGCAGATTTTTTTGTCCACCCTGGCGATGAGGCATAATAACTATTCACCCTCACCCCAGTCCCCTCTTCCCGAAGCTTTAGGAAGAGGAGAGCGAATGCAGATATTCTGTCTGTAAGTGAGAAACTGAAGGCAGGGTGAATAATTTTGGGCATATTACAATACAGTTTATTGTTCGGTATCTGCTCCTGTAGCAAGCATCTTCCATACGCGCAACGTCTCGCCGACGCTCCATGCCTGGGCGAAGCACCCGTTTGGCCGTTGTGGCTCGGAGCCATCCGCGATCTCCGCGAGCGATCCGATACCGAAAGTCGTGATTTGTGCGGCCAGGGAATCCAGCGAGCTTCGAGCCTTTTCGCAGTCGCCAGTCACCTTAAAAACTGCTTCTGCGTAAGTCCCTGCAAGCCATAGCCATGCGGTTCCCTGATGATACGCTCCGTCCCGGCTCCATTGATCGCCTTGATAGCGTGGGCGATAGGCTGGGTTCGAGGGCGCGAGCGAGCGTAGACCCAGCGGTGTCCAGAGCTGCGCGTCGACAGTGTTCAGGATCGCCTGTGCCACGGGCAGGGTGGGGGCGATCGGTGCGAACGGCAGGCTTAGTGCGAATAACTGGTTCGGCCGTATACTACTGTCATCGAGCAGGCTGCCTTCTTTGCCATCGCCGGCAGGGCTCTCAAGCACATCGTACAGCCCTGAGCCATCAGGAAGCACAAACCGGCTGACGAAGCTAGCCTGTGTTCGGTCTGCAAGCGCAGTATAGGATTCCACAGCTTCATTCTCTGCGAACAAGCGAGCCCAGGATGCCATTGTGCGCAGAGCATTGATCCACAGCGCGTTCACCTCGACCGGTTTGCCGATGCGTGGTGTCACTACCCAGTCTCCTACCTTCGCATCCATCCACGTCAATTGCACACCGGTCTGGCCCGCGTAAAGCAGTCCGTCGGCCGGATCGACACGGATATTGTAGCGTGTTCCGCTCTGATGTTTGTCGATAATACCGGTCAGTACTGCCCAGAGCGATCCTCGCAGCAGATCGACATCCCCGGTCGCTTCGATGTAGCGATAAATGGCGACGAAGTACCAGAGTGTTGCGTCGACCGTATTGTACTCGGGCACTGCGCCTACGTCGGGAAACCGATTGGGCAGCATACCCTCACTGACATAACCCGAGAAGGATTGAAGAATTTCTTTTGCCAGTTCATGCCTGCCCGTAGACAGACATAGCCCGGGCAGCGCGATCATCGTGTCTCTGCCCCAGTCGCAGAACCATGGATAGCCAGCGATAACCGTATTGCGTCCCCGTGGAACCTCCACCAAAAACTGGTCCGCAGCGAGAGTCAAAAGCTGGGCGAAGGAGTCTGCACTGTCCGTTTTGGCAAGCTGTAGTAGCTTTCGCTGCCTCGTGATCATTCGAGTCCACGAGGCAAGCGGTGTCAAGATGGAAGCCTGCTCAGGAACGGATGTTGGAACAGCAGAATCGATAGTTTCGGTGTTAGACAGTCGATCGACGCTCTCTCCATCAGGCTGAAAGCCCCTTGCAATCGCCTGTTCGGTGGTTGCGATGACGACCAGTGTACGTCCGGCTTCCAGTGGAATTGTGAAACTTCCCGGTGAATAGAGGTCCTCCTGAAAGTCGAGACCACGCTCGTGCTCGCGCGGATGCTGAAAACGATAATACCAGTCCGGAGCAGCGAGAAATGTCGTGCCTGGAAGCGGTGTGCCATTCTCATCGACAAGATGCAGACGCAGTGCAGTAGTCTGGTCGGTAACAGTGCGGATGGCTGGGAGAGTGAGTTCAAGCGTAGATTCGGCCATGCCAGGTGTGTTCCTGGCGTCTGCATCCGCTTTCCCGGCAGGATCGATTTTGCCAGCGTTGGTGGGGTCATTGTCACCAGGTCCATACCAGACAGCATCAGGGCGCGTTTCGCAGTGCAGCATCTCGCTGTGATAATCTTTCCAGGCAATCAGCGGCAGCAGTGTCAGGGAGACTTTGAACGCGGGTGGCGCGTCGAGCAGGCGGTAGGCGATATAAGTCGTGTTGCGACCGTGTTCCATCCAGATGCGCTTTTCGAGGCGCGCGCCGTCCGCCAGTTCCCATATCCACGTCGGGGCCGGCAGACTATTCCAGGAAGCGAGCAGCCTGTGCCCGGTCGGGTAGAGGGCCCCGGGGTAGAGGTTCGCTGAAAGCGCAGCAGCCGTTTGCGATCCCTCTTCGCCGGTGATGGTAATGGTCTCTTCGAGCTTTGAGAGTAGTACAGCGCGTCCGAGGGGCGGGTCGAGAGCGGCGACCAGCAGTCCATGATAGCGGCGAGTGTTGGCTCCCGCAAGCGTTGCAGAGGCATACCCGCCGATCCCGTTCGTCACGAGCCATTCGCGCTGCAGTGCAGCGGAATCGTCGCGCAATATAGCGGGTCCGAAGGCGATATGTGCCAGCGAAGAGATGCTGTCTGTTGCTGTGGTTTCTATGAGTGACATACCACACATTATACCGATGTTGCCTACTTTTATAGCATCCCGAGCAACTATTCACCCTGCCTTTCGTTTCGCACTTACGGACAGAATATCTGCATTCACTTCCCCTCTCACGAAGCTTCAGGTGAGGGGTTTAGGAGTGTGGGTGAATAGTTACCTTAAGATGGATTGCGAGATAGTAGAATTGGCTACGCTACATGCCAACGTTTCCGTTTCTTGAAGCCGTAAACTCTGTATTTGGTGAGCTGCTAGCCCAGATCGAATCTGCCGGCTGCCTTTGCCCTTTCGGGTTCGCTAGCCGCGATTTCGGCGTTTGTGTTCACTTGTTCATAAGCAGGGGTGACTTCGGCGAGCACCCTTCCAAACTCTGTAACGGTGAGGCCGGCGAACTTTTGGAAGTGACGCGGTTTATGCCGCAACTTCTTTAAGGTAATCTTGCGGGGAAGAATACCTTATTTCGCAATCAATCTTTACAAAACAAATATCTATCCGTTTACACATTGTTTCGTGCGGATTGCGGGATGTAGAGGCACAATTTGTGGGTGTGTCTTTGCTAGAATTCCTGATAGCAATTACCGCAGTGCGATTCAATAAAAAACTCCCCATTCGAAAATGAATAGGGAGGGGGATGCAAATCTGATTACTTTTTCAGGCTGCCGAGATAGGCGACCAGAGCAGTGAGGTCTTTCCCTTTGATTTTATCGTCGTACGGCGGCATCGCAGAGGATTTCGGATGGATGACTGCTTCTGTAAGCCACTTCGCGGTATGTTTGGGTGATGCGCCGACTTTCGACAATTCCGGTCCCGCAACGCCGCCCGTTTCGCCGATTTTGTGACATCCTCCGCAGTTGTTTGCTTCGTAGACCTTTTTCCCTGCAGCAATCTGTGCGGGATCTGGCTTCGCATCTTTCTTTGCGTCTTTTTTTGCTGCAGCCTTTTTACCGGACTTTGGCGGTCCTGCGACAGCCGCCACTGTGAACAGTGCCCCCGACAGCGCAATTCCGGTCAGCAACAGCGCGGCAGGTCGCATTTTATTTACATTCAATGCCAGTCTCCTCTATTTCTGTGTAATACTTTACTGCCTGGTTTTGACTCGACTCGCAAGCACTCGAACTGAACCCTGTGTGCAGCAGAGACTATTTCCTCATGACTCCCCGTGCATATGAGCCATTTTTCGATCCAAATCGCGGCCTGATTACGAAAACGCTCGCTGCCAAAAGGTGTGACATGGATGGGAATTATCCGCTACAACTTCTGACGAGATAATTCACCGCTAGATACAACATTTCCTTGTTGGTTATGGCGTATCATGATCTCTTACTAACATCCACTCATTCGCTCAGCAGGTCCATCAATTTGCATAATCTTACTGAGCCGAATATGGACCCTTTGTTCCGCAGCGCTCGTCTTATGCATGGCTCCCTGTATTGGAAAGGTATCTGTGAGGACGAGCATTATCTTTAGCAGAGAAGGAGTGCGGCACGATAAGACTAGGGAACGGGGGTAGCAACCGCAGACAAGAGTTCGCTGTTGAACGTGACCAAATCGTCCTCAGTAGGCAGGGAACATAATAGAAGTAATTGAGCGGAGAATGAAATCACTGATTGGCGAGCCGCTCTCCGACATGTATCGCTTCGCCGGAATACAGGTATTCGAGTTCGGTGTACAGAGACCAGGTAAAAATCGCAAAGGTGAAGAGATCACGTTTGCCGATCGGCGACTGCACGTCTCCTGCCGCTGGTGCATCACAGGACCTGAAGGAAATATAGTCTCTTCTATGGACTTCGGTCCAAACAGGAGTCGCCATGATGAAAGGGCCTCTCCATTCTATGAAATGTTGGAGAGCGAGCCTCCAGTAGTGGAGGCGCTCAAAGCCGATGAGTCAGGCGCGATCGTACTGCGTATGTCGCGCGGTTACACCCTCGAGGTGCAGCCAGATGAAGGCGAGGACACACAGATTCCGGTAGAGCATTCGAACGAGCAATGGCGCTTCTTGCCTAAAGATAAGCGTCGGCATCATCTGGTCATCACGTCCCGTGGCATCGAAACGTAGTTCGAGCAATCTCAAGTGATCCGATCTGAAATATCGCCGCAACTATCTGTCGGTCGAGACTGTCAGTCAATGATACTGGGCAGTAATATACAGTGCGCGGAACCGCACCGGTATATATTCCGGCATACTGCTAATCGTCAAAACATACGGGTACGCCGCAAAGTGCAGCGATTTCCCGTTTTTTTATGCTAAAGACTTTCGACAGCGCTCAGTCGGCGATTATTTTTTACGTCCACTTTCTGATATCCGCTGGAATGGCGTAGTTTCCATTCAATTAAAACCGTTTCTATGTATCGTCATGCTGCGATGCGAGAGACACGACTCAACGCACCGCGTATGCGACAGGAGGAACCATGTCACAGACCTCTGCGCCCACTGCAGACCCCACACCCGAACCGGAACAACCGTCGCTCAGTGGCGCAAATCAGCCGCTGATACAGCTCGAAGGCGACATGACTGACGATGGAATGTACGGACGCCGCATTTTTGAGGTGACCGACGTAATTGTTCGGGTACTGGAACCGAATGGCACGATCTCTTTCCAGATGCCGATTGCCGAAGTCAAGTCCGCGCGTAATGAGCCAATGGTCGGCGGCGGGCAACTCGAAATCACCACGAAGACGGGCGAAGTCGTCCCCGTCATCGCGTATTCGCTCACGATCGCCGCCAAGTTTTCGGAAGCGGCACGCGGCATCGAACAGCTCGCCAAGGGCGAGCCGCTGCTGATCAACTTGAAGCAAGAGCGAGTGCGCTGTGCGAAATGCAACCTCCTTTTGCCTGAAAAAGACGGCATCTGTCCTGCCTGTGTCAACCGAAACAAAACGCTTGCCCGAATCGCGGGCTATCTGAAACCCTACAAGAAACAGGCGGCAATTCTCGTCGGTTTGACACTGGTCACGACGGCGCTGAATCTAATCCCGCCGCTGCTTCAGGGCGCGATCATCGACACGGTGCTGACCACGCGGCGAAATCTGCCGAACCTCGGCGCGAATATCGTGATATGGTTTCTCGTGATTTGCGGTGCGACAGTGGCACAGATACTCACCGGAAGATTGACAGCGTATCTGAGCGGTAACATCGCTGCAGACCTGCGTTCCAGCGTCTATCGCGCCATCGAGTTTTTGAAAGTCAGCTATTTCGACAAAAAACAAGTCGGCGCGATCACGAGCCGGGTCACACAGGACACCGATCGAGTCTGGGGTTTTCTGGTAGACGGGCTGCCGTTTCTCGTGTCGAACGGGCTGTTGGTCGTCGGCGTCAGTTTCCTGCTCTTCTGGACGAACTGGAAACTCGCTCTGGCGGTGCTGGCCCCGATGCCGGTCGTTCTGCTGATCAGCGCGTATTTCTGGAAGCCCATCTCACAGATGTTCTTCAAGGTCGGGCAGAAGTGGGCACGATTTCACATGCATCTCAACGAGTCGCTGACCGGAATACGGGTCGTCAAGGCGTTTGCCAAAGAAGATCATGAGTACGCCAAGTTTACAAAGTGCAATGAAGAGCTGCGCGATGCAGGCGTGTCAGTCGATATGAAGTGGTTCACGGTCTTCGGCGCGATGACGCTCTTCACGAGCATGGGAGCGGTGATCAACTGGACTTACGGCGGCTATATGGTCTACAAAGGCGAAATGACGCTGGGGCAATTCTGGCGCGTGAACCAGTTCATCGGTCTAATCTACGGCCCGCTGCAATGGTTCGGGCAGCTCAATCAGTGGTTCAGCCGCGCGATGGCTGGCGCCGAGCGTATTTTCGAGATCGTAGACGCTGAAAAAGAGCAGATGGGAACCGCTGAGTCGCATCATGAGATCGTAGGGGAGGTGGAGTTCGACAACGTGCGCTTCGGCTACGATAAATCGAACCCGATCCTGAAGGGCCTCACTTTTACGGCAAAACCGGGCGAGATGATCGGTCTGGTCGGCAAGTCCGGTGCGGGCAAATCGACGACGATTAACCTTCTTTGCCGGTTCTATGAGCCGGACGCGGGCAGTATCAAAATCGATGGCATCGACTATCGAGACATCGCGCTTCAGGATATGCGTCACCAGATCGGCATCGTTTTGCAGGAGCCGTTCCTGTTTAACGGGACAATATCGGAGAACATTTCCTATGGCAAACCGGGCGCCAGTTTCGAGGAGATAGTTGCTGCTGCCAAAGCCGCCAACGCGCATAGTTTCGTGCTCGGCAAACCAGACGGCTACGACACGATGGTTGGCGAAAAGGGCGGAAAGTTGTCCGGTGGCGAGCGACAACGCGTTTCGATCGCTCGCGCCATTCTGCACGACCCGCGCATTCTGATTCTTGATGAGGCGACCTCTTCGGTCGACGTCGAGACCGAGAAGCAGATACAAGAGGCGATCGGGCGTCTGATCGCCGGACGCACAACATTCGCGATCGCGCACCGGCTGAGTACACTGCGCAACGCAAGCCGACTGGTCGTGCTGGAAAAGGGCGAGATCGTCGAAATGGGAACACACGCTGAGCTGATGGAAAAGAAGGGCGAGTTTTATAAACTCGTCGAAACGCAAAGTCAGGTCACGCAGATAATCGGCATCGGCGCAGAGTGAAGCAATTTCTGCATTTCAAGCAGAAGACGTCTGGAATGGGAGACTTCTTCCAATGGAGATACGTGAGGTCCGGGTAGAGGAATTGGAAGAAGCGATAAACATCGGGCGTCAAGCGTTCGGGCACGGAACGCGTAATGGAAATAGCTGGTTCCATAACCCTAATTGCCCAGAGTTCAAGATGCTCGGTGTCTGGGATGCTGCAGGTATGCAGGCGCGAATAACCGTTTTCGATTACCGCGTACACCTCGGTTCGGAAGCTATTGGACGGATGGGAGGAGTCGGAGGGGTTGCATGCCTTCCAGCGAGCCGCGGCAAAGGATATACGGGCTCATGTCTGCAAATCGCTCTGCAACACATGAAAGAGAATGGGCAGGTTCTATCCTCCCTCTCTCCGTTCAGTTGGGAGTTTTATCGGAAGTATGGCTGGGAGTGGGTGGGTCTGTCGCGCAGTTACAGTGTGCCTTCCAATATTTTAACATCGCACCCTGCAACAGCAAACGGCCGAGCAGCGACCACATCCGATCGCCAGGCTATAGAAGCGTGTTACACTCAGTTCGCGAAGCGTTATCGTGGGATGCTGGCACGCGACCAGAAGAAGTGGAATCATATCCTGAGCGATACAGAGAAGAGGCACATCTACACCTATCTATACGAAAAGGACGGACAGGTGGAGGGCTATATGGTGATTCGCGGGGGTAACAGCGACGAGACCAATCTTCAGGATTTCCTGACCCTTACTCCGTCCGCTCGATATGGAATGCTTGGACTGCTGCGTCGCCAGGAGATGCAGTCCAAAAAATTCACATGGAACGCACCTGGGAATGATCCGCTATTCCATCAACTCTGTCATGTCAGCGTGGAGACAAAGCTCGCGCCGACGGTTCAGGGGCGCATAGTCGATGTTCAGGGAGCCCTGTTTGCATGGAAACCCACTGCGACTGCCCGCGGTGCGGTCAATATCGCTGTTCAGGATGAATTTGCCGATTGGAATGTCGGCGTCTGGCGCGTGGAGTTCGAGAGCGGTCAAGTTGCAGCCCGGCGAACAGATGCTGCGGCACAAATCAGTCTTAGCATTCAGGCGCTGGCACAGGCGTACTATGGCACACCGTCTGTAGACGAAATCCGAGAGAATGATCATCTGCACGTTCACGATGAGGCGGGATTCGACACGATGCGCACACTCTTTTCTGGACCGCCGATGTGGACTTATGATAGTTTCTAAACTGGAGACAGCATTGATCGAGACAGCGAGTAACTTTCTTATACGAAACTGGCTATTTCACTTGAGGCTTCTCGATACAGGCGCGAATCTACTGGAGCAGTTCATGTGCGACAGGGTATACATGAGTTTCAGTACGCTTCTCCATTTATGTCTCATATCACAGTCAATGGTTGGAGGCGGAGCGAGGGAACGAGAGCTCGCTTCTCCGCAGGGAGGTTACGTATGTTGAGTACAGACCTTTTGCCACGTGTTTATGTTTCAGGTGAAATGGTAGAGCCGGGACTCTATCGTGACACGGAATCCGGTAGTCTGATTAGAGTGTATGAGCGTGACACACTGCCAGCTGAGCTACGAGTCGTGCGAACTACGCGGATATTCATTCGGGTTGGAGACGGTTGCAGTAGGAACGGCGAGAATGCTTCTGATTCGACGCGGTTCGACAGATCTGAATTGGACTACTCACTTAGATCCTAATGTCCCGATAGCTGCTAGTGGCTGCTCATAGCTGGGCGACTTCGTCCGCAGCCACTCTCCCCACGTTTCAGGAGGGGAAACAACCGTTGAGCTTCGAAAAGGGGAGAATAGCTACGCTGAGTTGTACGCTGTACCAAGTCATGAAGGAGAAGAGTAAGCTATGCAGCCGTCCGAACTAAAACTGTTCTACGAGCCGAAAGACCGATTGCGCCTGACGGTCAGCACACCGGGCGAAGAGAAATCGTACCCCACGGTCAAGCCAGTATGGGCTGCTCCGCTCTCACGCCCGAACGCCTACCTCGCGCTGCTAGACATCAAGGGCACCGAGATCGTAATGCTGACCGATCCGTCTGCACTTTCCCCCGACTCGTGGGCGGCAGTACAGGCGGAGCTGAAACGTCGGTACCTCACTGCCACTGTGACCGCTGTGATCAGTGCAAAAGTGGAGTTTGGAGCGACGTACTGGCGTGTCGAATCGGACAGGGGCGACCGGGACTTCGTGACACAGAGTCTGCAGGAAAACGCGCAGTGGCTCTCGCCGCAACACCTGCTTCTGATCGACGTAGACGGTAATCGCTTCGAAATATTGGATGTCAGCGCGCTCGATGCCCGCAGCCACAGTCTGATCTTTTCGATACTCTGACCGGTTCGAACAATGGACTGAATTACGACGGACACCGGACACAAAGCATCCGGTGTCCGTCGTAGAAGGTGCTCTCATCGCTTCGAATGAACCTAAAGTGGGAGGCGGCGGGGTCAATAAACGAAGAGTTTCCATACAAAATGGTCTGTTTCGAGGGTGATTAGATTAGCACAAGTTCAGTAGTGGCATAAGTCTCGGCTGACCGCATTGCCCGGAGTTTCTCGGAGAACTTTTCAGCTTTGTATGATGAGCGGACAAAGGGACCAGACGCCACAAACAGAAAGCCCATCTCCTCGCAAATACGCTCGTATTCAGCAAACCGATCCGGATGCACATACTCGACAAGCGGCAGATAGCCGATTGAACTCGGCTGCAAATACTGTCCGATCGTTACCGCGCTGACTCCTGCCTCGCGCAAATCGGCGAGTGTCTGAACGATCTCCTTGTGAGTCTCGCCAAGCCCCAGCATCATCCCCGATTTCGTGTGAATCGACGCATCCATTTTCTTTACGGATCGAAGCAGATCGAGGGTACGCTCGTACTTTGCCTGCGGGCGTACAATGGGCGATAATCGCTCCACGGTCTCGATATTATGGTTGTAGATGTCGGGGCGCGCATCCACCACACGGCGAATGCACCAGCGTTTGCCCTTGAAATCCGGCGTGAGTACCTCGATATATACGTCCGAGATCGACTCTCGCAGGGCGCGTATCGTATCGGCAAAATGGCCTGAACCCTCATCTGCCAGTTCATCGCGCGCTACAGACGTAACGACGACGTGCTTGAGCCCCATCTCTTTTGCAGCTTCGGCGACGCGGCGCGGTTCATCCGAGTCGAGTTCAACCGGCTTGCCAACTTTGATCGCGCAAAATCCACAGTTCCGCGTACAGATGTCGCCTAGAATCATGAAAGTGGCGGTCTTTTTCGACCAGCATTCGCCCAGATTCGGGCAGTGCGCGCTCTCGCAGACGGTGTTGAGTTTCGCCCCGCGCATCATTTCTTGAACAACATTGACGGTCTGCGGGCTGTCCACACGCTTAGTCAGCCAGATCGGTAATCGAGAAGTCGGCATTACAGTCTATTTCTGTCTTTCTAGTTGAATCATGCAATCTGTCGATACCGCACCCGCTGTGAAACCCTATCAATACCTACTGGATAGTACCACAGCTGAAGCGGATTGCGTATACATCTGTCACACCGATAAAACGCGAACGCCATAGGGCGGAAGTGGCAATGTATCGGTAAACGCTGCGCCGGTCAGCAGGTCTGTCGCCGGATTGGGCAGTGGTGCGGCGAGCTTGAGCGCAGCTTCCTGTCTGCTATGGTTTATTACGAACAGCAACTCTTTTCCGTCCGCACCGACCCGTCTCCCGACCTCGATCGTTCGTGCCGCGCCGGAGTAGGCAGATACTACCTGAGCCTGACCGAGAATCCAATTCGTCAGTTGATCCTGAAGTTCGGCGTTCAGCCATGCCCCGACATAGATCACTTTGCCGCCGTTACTGCCGACTGGATTGAGTGTCAGCGCCGCTCCGCCATCGAGCCAGCCATTCGATTCGCCGAAGTGCGCCAGCGTCTGCACCGTATCGTTCAGTGGTGTAAGGCGTTCCGCCCAGATTTCGCTCTGTCCGGCGTACTGACCGGCCCACGATGCGCGTACTGGCACTGGCTCGTCGAGCGCATAGAAATCTGCGACTTCGACGCCTGCCAGTTCACGTAATGGACCCGGCTGCAATGCGGGGAACAGCGCATTATGCCTGTCTTTTTGTGCGCACCGCACCGTAAGCACCAGTGTTCCGCCCGCTTCCACGAAAGCGATCAGGTTAGTAACCGTTGCTTCCGGCAGCACGACGAGCGAAGGTAGGATCACGAGTTTGTAGCCATCCAGCGAAGCTTCCGCCGACAGGATATCCACGCCGACGTTTCGCTGTGCGAGAGGCGCGTAGTATTGAAGCAGAAGCTTGACCAGGTCGAAGCCTTTGTGGTGACGCTGGGCGCTGATCGACCAACGCGAATCATACGAGTGTAGTATCGCGACTTCGCTGACCGGAGAAGTGCCCTTCATCGCTTCGGATATTTTAGCGAAGTCTGCGCCGATCTGCGCCGCCTCGCTGTAGAAAGGGCGCGGGTTACCGTCTGCGCCGATGCAAGATCCGTGAAGCTGCTCCTGACCCCCCGGCGCTGAGCGCCATTGCCAGTAGAGGAAGCCGTCCGCGCCATGTGCCGCCGCGTGGAAAGCCATCGCCCGCGCCTCGCCCTTGTTCAGCATATTGTTGATACTTGACCAGTTGACGTTTCCGGGCTGCGTCTCCATCACCCAGAAGTTGCGCCGTTTGAAGCCGCGCGTCAGATCGTGTATCGCGCCAGTCTGTGTATAGTCCTGGTGACCTGTACCGATGTACCAGTCCCATGTCGCGAAATCGAGCTCCTCGCAAAGCCGATAGTGGTCGAAGCCGTCGAACCAGCCCATGAAATTGTGTGTGATCCACTGTTCCGGGCGCGCGTTCATGCGCAGAGTATCGACCTGTGTGTGCTGAAAATCACGCCATATTTTGGTCGTAAAATGACGGAAAGCAAGCATCAATCCGGGATTGTGGGCGCCGATCGGGATTGGAATCTCGTCCCAGGACTGATAAGTCTGGCTCCAGTAAGCTGTCGACCAGTGCGCATTCAGAGCTTCGAGCGACTGGTATTTATCCTTTAGATATGCTTGAAAAAGTCGATTGGAGCTGTCGGAGTAGTCGACACGACTGTACTCATTGTCGATCTGCCACCCGATGACGCGCTCATCCTGCCCGAACCGCTTCGCCATCTGCTCGACGATTCGGCGACAGTAGCGAATATAGGTTGTACTTGCCGGTGAGTAGTGGCAGCGATTGCCGTGCTGGGCGGGACGTCCGCTCTGCTCTATTGCGAGCGTGTCCGGATGGTGACGTGTCAGCCATGCGGGTGGGGCGGCAGTCGGCGTACCGAGCACGACAGCGATCCCGTTCTCATGGAGCAGACCGACAGCGCGATCCAGCCAGTCGAGCGCATAATGATTCTCGGTCGGCTCCATGGAACTCCAGGCGAACTCAGCGAGGCGGCAGACGTTCATTCCCGCCTCGCGCATCAGGCGTACGTCTTCGGGCCAGCGCGATTCGGGCCAATGTTCGGGGTACCAGGCAGCTCCAAAATACATACCTTCGTTCGCTCCTTCACTTCAAAAATCAACTCTTCAATTCGTGGTTGAGACAGGGGACCAAAACCCGTTCAGGAATTGTGAAGTTCTCCAGTTCGGATTGAATTCCGGGGCTGATAACGCGGAGATCGTACGTCTCGTATATTCTCTCCCCTTCCTTGCGAAAGAGGGGTTGGGGTGGTTAGCTTCTTCCGTTTGTTTCCACTTCTGGAAAGCTGACGCGGTCGTAAATGTCCGACACAAGAAGTCTGCAATCGATTCCAGGCAACTGCAATGTTTCGGCAGCATCAGAGTAGATCTTCAGAGTCCATTCGTGTTCGGACAGGCGGGTGAAATGCTCGACGCGGCACTTGTCCTGCGCGACCAAAACGTAATCCTGCATCGATTCCAGCCGCTGAAAGTGAGCGAACTTGGCGCCACGATCATCGGCTTCCGTTGAAGGGGACAGCACCTCGATGATCACAATCGGATTGAGCAGCGTATCGAAAGCGGTATCCTCGAATTGAGATTCTCCGCATACAACCGCTGCGTCCGGGTAGGTATAGAGACCAGTTGCACTCACCTTAACTCGCATATCAGTTGCCCAGGTTTCACACGGCCGTCCGCGCAATTGTGCGTATAGCTGTGCTGTGAGGTTCACACTGATCCTGTTGTGGTGGCGACTCGCGCAGGACATCGCGTAGATTCTACCGTTGATGAACTCGCTTTTGTATTCCGCTGCGCGTTCCATTTTGAGGTACTGCTGCGGCGTAAACCGTATATCGGGTTGGGACAACATGACTGGCTCCAGAACATATACGGAACGACGCAAAACAAGCGCGAAATGAGTCGCTCTGGATTTGCTATTTCAACGAGCGAACCAGCAGTCCGCTATAGAGTTTCGGGTAGAAGAAGGTAGACTTCTGTGGCATTTTGTCACCTGCGGAAGCGACGTCGCGCACCTCGGTTACCGTCGGGTTTTGGAGCAGGCACGCCATCTGAAATTCGCCGCTCCGAACTTTCAATACAGCCTCTTCCTCGTCCCGCGTATAAGCGACATCGGGCGTGTGTGCGAGCGACTGCCAATCGATACCGAGCGAGCGATCGAGAACCAGCGTCTGCAGAATCGTGACATCGAGCTGCCGCCAGGCGGCGCAGTGTCCGTCATCTTCGGTGGCGGCTGCGAGGATCGCGGGATCACGCAGCGTCAGGGCGTAGGCTTTGTCCGGCAGCAGAATCGCGAACCGTTTCTGTCCCGCAGCCTGTTCCTTGATCCAGTCCCGAACGGCATCGATCGACATTACCTGTAATGCGAAGAAGCGTTCGAGCGCGAGCGGCAGATCCGCGAGTCGGCTCGCGGACAGCCCTTTGACTAGTCGGTGCGTAGGCAGAACGACGAGACCAGGGTCTTCGAACGCACTCAGACCAATGTACAGGAAGTCGTAGGGCTGTGTGCCAGGCTCGGTGCCATCAGCGTCGCGGCGTTCGCGCTGATAGTTCAGTCCTGTCTCGTAGCGGTGGTGTCCGTCTGCGATCCAGACACGGCGCATGTCGAAGAACTCCTGCAGGTCTCCGATCAGACAGTCGTCGGTATGCCGATAGAGCGCATGTGTCTCCCCCTCTGCATTGCCCTCGACCAGAAAGTGTGCGCTCAGCAGGGGCGGCGCGTCGGCGCGGTCTGCGTCCAGACTTTTGGTCACCGTAAACGTTGGGTCTTCATACAGTCCGTAGATCGGTTCGGGGTTGGCGCAGGTGGCCCGCATCAGATCGAGACGGTCGGCTTTCGCCTTCGGATGCGTCTCTTCATGGGGCAGAACGACACCGTTGCTGTAGGGTTCGAGACGCAAGGCGACGAACAGAGTGCGGCGGTGAACGGTCTGCTCGGGGTTGAGAGGGTGGGCGAAACGCTGGATATATTCGTAGAGCGCGGGCTCGGTATCCTGCAGCATCACGCCGGAGCGTAGGCAGTCCTCGAGAAAAGCAGCCGCGCGGGTATAGCGGTTGTCAGCCGGACTATCTGTCGGAGTCTCTTTGTTGAGCATCAGCCGGACGATGTTATACGGGCTTTGGGCGTACAACTCGTCCTGCAGCTGCGGAGAGAGAACGTCGTAGGGCGGGGCGATCACGTCGGCGAGCGCAACGCGGTTCGGGTCGTAGTGGATACCGGCGAAGGGGGCGATCTGTGCCATGCAGCGTACTGCTCCTGTCCAAAGATGTAAGGGAAATAGTGCTTTTTGTTGGTATCAGGTTTCACCTCACTGGGTTCGATTTCCTTCTTGATATACAAACGAGCACCGCTTTAAACGTAGGTAGATAACCAGAAGATATGTTGGCTTGGAGCAAGCGCTCACATACTGTGTATTCTCTTCGTCCTTTCGAACGAGGCGGCTCGGGAGTGAATAGTTGATAGAAAAGACAAAAAAGCGTACCGGACGATCCTGCGATCGTCCGGTACGCTCAGTCTCGATGAGTTTGGAAAATATTTAATGCGCAGGATCGACGACGAAGATCACGTTGAATTTCTTGAGAAATCCGTCACGCGCTCCCATTCGCAGCAGCCTTTCGCCATCCGAATCGCTCAGCACAGGATCGGAAGGCATCGCACCGCCTGCGTTGCCGAGTGCTCGTAATTCGAGAGGATGATTTCCGGCGCGAGCAAGTCCCCGTGCATCGGCAAGCGAACGGGTATAGAGCACAATTCCTGTGTCGATCACATAGTCGGGATCGACCGCAACCGTACCCCATATCTCACTGCCATCACGTCGTTTGATTTTGGGAGCCATGCTGCGCTCGATCCGGAAGCCCCGCGCGTCGATGATCACCGAAGTGTAGTGCGTGCCGTCCTCGGGTGCGGGCGCTATTTCCTGTGGAGCAGGGTCGGGAGCAGAAGACTGTTCCATCGAAGGTACGGGCGCGGCATCTGCCGACGGGGTAGTTCGCTCGGCGCTGCGCTTTATTTCTTCAGGCAGGAAGACGCTGGCGACGCTCTGCTCGCCATACATGTGCGTGGAGACGGTGACCTCGACCATCATATCCTTGCCTATTTTGATCTTACGCTCCGAAATCACCTGTGCGCCCTTGACGATCCCCTCGACTTCGGCACGGATCGTATCGTCCTGCGCCTCATAGTCCGCCCCGACCGTGTGCGCGTCGATATGCACATGATCGATCACCATCAGCATATTGCGCAGTGCGTCCAGTTTGGCGAACCCACGCGCCCGCAGATAGGCTTTCGCCTGGTTGGGCTCTTCACGCGAGACAGCGCCGAGACCCGTGGCATAGAGTGCGCCATGCGTCCAGTCGATGCGGCCATGTTCGGTGATGTTCTGAATGTCGGAGTTCTGTTTCCCGCCTTTGCCTGCCCCGATTGCCGGCGCGAGCAGGCAGGCGACGAATAGTGCGCAGAGTGTGCGCGTCAGCCAGATGCGTATCATGGATTTCGTTCCTTTCGAGGCGGCTGCGCTGTCCGATCGAGCGTTTGTCAACGCTCTTTCCTGACATGATCTTGATGAAAATGACTTCTAATGTGATGCGTGTTTCCCTGATGCTTGGAGATTTATACTTGTAGACGTATAATTGCGCACTGAACGCGTCGTTCGCGAGGCAGAGCAGATGATGATCGGCCCGCGGTCGTTATGCAGTACCAATGGGCCGCCTTCGCGAGCTGGACGATTGCTCAGCCAGCGGCGGATAGTGCGCGTGTCGGCGCTGGTCACGTAACGGAGTGAGAGAGCTGTCCGCGCGGATGTGTCCGCAGTAAACTCATGAAATCCGCGTGTGCTCCGAATGGCTTCGCGCAGCGCATTCTGCTGCGGGATCGTCAGACCGGTCGCTTTGATGACTACGGTGTGTCCCTCCTGCCGCTCATGCACCCAACGAACGAGCAGACGCTGGATGATATCGGAACGGTGATCCCGCAGTAGCGTCTCAGCCGCACCACTGGCTGCCTCCTGAGCCGCCTCAATATCGCTCGCAAAACTTCCGCCGCCGCTGTCGGATTTGATGGATAGCAGCGTGTCTTCACTGGCAATCGACACTGCCTCCAAGAGGAGCACGGCGCGGCATCCCGCCATACTTTCGCCAATGCCGTAGGGGGTACTGGCACGGTCACCAAGGTGAACCGTCGGTACGATGTCCAGTCTCCCACGCAGTTCGACCTCCGCCGGACCGCTGTCTGCGATTTCGAAACCCTCCGCAACAAGGGCAACAGACAGAGCGGAACGAGTGCGTCCGGCAAGCTCGTTATTTTTCTTTTCGGAGAGAATCGTCAAGCGTAGACGCGGACGTTCCAGGTCTTTGTATACATCGGCGATGTCGGCGAGACGCTTCACAACTGGCAGAAGCGCGATCCGAGCCCTTATCCGAATGTGCAGGATTCGTGCCGGACTATGGATGCCATCGTTCTGGCTGGCGATGGACTCGATGCGGCGCGAACCTTCGATACGCTTCCAACGGCGAATAAAGCCCTCTGAGCGCCCTTCGATCTGGTCGCGCTCAATCGTAAAATCGTGACCGAACTGATGGGAACGCAGAAATACGCCTGCTGCCTGCTCGACAGCATCGCGCTTGGCGTCCCAGATCGCTTCCTCTTCGCTCGCGACGACGTCTCCGGTAAAAGCGGCTCTCCCCTCCCCAACGACAGTCATCTCCTCTGCGGCAGCAACTCTTTCCTGCGCACCAGCAAGCGGTGCGACGGGCAGGCAGATTGCCAGAACCAACAGGACGATTATCGATCGTAAGGCGCACATCGACACTTCGGTTGTTCGAATTATTGCCCAACCGACAATCGTTTCAGCGGAACCGGTGCGGCTAACGCAAGGTTCACGGCGCAAGGTGATATTAGACTGGGCTGGTCGATGATTTGGCACGCTGTCGCCTCTAATGTTGTTTGACGCTCTTGATGCTGAGATCATCGAGAAGGATACAGACTCGCCACGATGTGAAGAAGCGGCTGCGGGCGTTCTCGGCACGAATATGATCCGCCGTAAGGTTGCTGACGATCACATCATCTCCCTGTGTGCTCAGCGCCTGGACGACGAGCGGATGCTCGCCAGCGCGCTTCGCCTCCCCGCCATGCACATAGTCGGCCATACCGTTGTCTTCCAGATAGTCGAAATCAGGCAGATGATTCTGGTCGGGATAGACGACATTGCCAGCCTCATCGAGAATGCGCGGGCTCATCGTGCGCTGGACTTTCATGTCGTGGGCATCGACGAGCAAACCGGTATAGAGGGAAGGATCAAGCGTCTGTTCCATTCCTATTTCCGTTTGTCTAGGACTTTCACGTGAAGCGACAAGAGACGCAAGTGGCGTCGTTCGGGTTGTTTCGCCCATATCGTGACGCGCGCGAGCCACGACATTCGCGAGCGCAGAGTTTGGAACCGCCCGCTTTACGGTTTTGCCATTCACTACTTTTCCTGCTATCCGCGGTAGGTGAGAAGCCACCGTATCGATGAATGCCCAGGTCGCAGTTCCATTCGGGCGCAATGGTCGATGCGCCGTCCACAATCCGCTTTTAACGGCGGTGGTAACGAAACCCAATGCCCAGACGGGCACCTGCTCGGCGTCTGGCAGCAACGTCGCCAGTGCGGAACGGCGATATGTACCGGTAACGGGGGACAAAGGGACGGCAGCGCGCACCAGGGCTACCAATGCGTCGAGTCGGGAGATTCGCGCGGCGGGGCGCACGGGAGTAAAAAAAGGCAGGCCGTTTCCCCTCCCGAGTTGCCGTGTTACGCTGGCGAGCTGACCTGATGTTACGGCGGCGTTGGGGCTCAAACCTAATGGTATGCCGCTCCATCCTTTGGACGAAGTATAATTTGCCGGAGTGGCAACGACCTGCGCTGCAGTGCTTTCTAAAGTATCCTTCTGACGCACGCTGTATTCACTAGGGCTATTTTGCAGACTGCCTTGCTGGTCGGTGACAGAGCGCTCAGAGGTTCCGTTCTCGGAGTCGGGCAGGCGAGAATCGCCTGAAAATGGGCCTGAGGATGCTTCGGAATCATACAGATTCTGAGTCCTGACTGGAGTGCTGGCACTGCGCGCCTGTCTGCTCGAAACCGGCAGGTCTTCCCCTTCCAGCACGATTTCGGCGCCCGTGACGCGTCTGTGAAAAAGGTGCGCGAGACGATTGACGAGCGGAAGCATCTCCTCGCGGCTGCCGGTCACATTCGCGGCGCCGCCAGGCGTGACTCGTCCGGTACGCACATCGAGCAGGCGGGCATTGAGGATCAGTTGATTGGCTCTGATGAGGTAACTGCCGACGATCAGGCTGTCTGCGCCGAGTATTTTGCCGATCTTCTTGATCTGTGAGGGTTCCGTGAGACCGGTGGACTGAAGTTTGAGTTCCGTCAGCGCCTGGCGGATTTCAGCGCGTTCTACGAGGTGCAGGTGCGGCGATTGCGCGAGATCGGTCAGCAGCGTGTCAGCGAGGAAGCGCCCCAATTCTTTATCTGCGCCACTAAAATCGGCGACGCCGATCGTTGCGCCACTGGAGTTCGGGGCGAGAGAGGCAGCAGATTTCGCCGATAGTTGATCAGCTGCTGCGAATTGTGATGTCAGAAAAAAGAGGGTGGCTGCGGCGGCAAGCAGTAGTTGCGCGGCGCGAGAACAGGACAGACCGTAAGATTTCATGGGTCGATTTCCTATCGAGAAAGACGCGAGCGACAAGAGCGAATGAAACATAAAAGGAAGGTGCTGGCAAGCGGAATTGAGATCAGAATAGGGAAGGGGAAATCCTTCCGACTTACCCCGTACTCTTTACAGCATCGGCAGAATCAGCGGCAGGCGACAGGGTGAGCGCAGTAGGCGCAGGAAGCAGCAAGCTCGACCAACCCCATCCGGCATGGTGGGAAGCGGCAAAGACGGGCGCGATCGGTGACACGAGTTCCGATTTGCTTGTTGATTGCCACTCAGCCCTCATCAGCCAAACCAGTAGTTTGAAAAAATTGTTTCGCGCTACCTGGCTGAATCACCTGCTCATGAATCGTTAAGATAAAATTAAATTTTCAGGATCTTGATTTGACTCAACGGATGAAAGTATCATTCGTGACAGCAGCAACCTACTTCACACTCCGGCGTTCTCTATGATTGTGCATAAAAACCTTCACACTCTGACAACAGAGTGTGAAGGCATCGAAACAAAGTGTGGAAATAATATGAGGCTGAGATCCTCTTTACAGGGTGGACGGCCAGCGAGCAGCTACTCTTCCTCGTCGGCTTTGAATTCGTCTTCGAACTCGAATTCGATATTTCGTATTCGGACACTGTCGCCGTCCTTCGCGCCCAATGTCTTCAAGCGTTTCGTCACGCCGATCTTGTCGAGCGACTTCTGAAGGCGTCGCACAGCATACTCGTTTTCAAGGTCGGTCATCGCGACCATACGCTCCAGACCCTTCCCGACGACCTCATAATGTGTCGAATCAACCTGACGTGCCTCCCAGCGACGTTCGTCCTCTGCGGTGGTTGCGGTAATCAGTACCGATTTAGGCTGCTCCGCAAGAAGTTTTTCTTCCTCTGCGCGCAGCTTCTCCAGTCGACCCATCACGTCATAAATCAGTGGGCTGAGGCCGGAGCGTGTCACGGCGGAAATTCGATAGACTGTATATTCGCGCGCTTCGAGTTCTTCTTCGAGCGCATCGACAGCATCCGGATCGGCGGCAACATCGATCTTATTCAGAGCTACAATTTGTGGAAGCGCGGCGAGACGTGGGTCATACAACTCCAGCTCGCGGTTCAGCACATCGAAGTCATGCAGCGGTTCGCGTCCGGACATGCCACTCACATCCAGCAAATGGATCAGCAGTCGTGAACGCGATACATGACGCAGGAATTGGTGTCCGAGCCCGATACCCTCGCTCGCCCCTTCGATAATGCCGGGAATGTCCGCCATCACGAAGTTGCGTCCCTCTTCGACATACACGACGCCGAGGTTCGGCACGAGCGTCGTAAACGGGTAGTCAGCGATTTTGGGCTTGGCGGCAGAGACGGCAGATATCAGCGTCGATTTCCCGACGTTGGGAAAGCCGAGCAGACCGACATCAGCAAGAAGTTTGAGTTCGAGACGCAGACGACGTTCTTCGCCTGGCTCGCCTTTTTCTGCAAACTTGGGCGCCTGATGGACTGACGTTGCGAAGTGGGCATTCCCACGCCCACCGATGCCGCCGCGCGCGATCGTGATCTTCGAGTCCGGGGCGTTGAGATCGGCGATCACTTCACCGGTAGCAAGATCGGTCACGACGGTTCCGAGCGGCACTTTAAGCTGAATGTCCCCGCCGTTCTTGCCGAACATATCCTTGGATGCGCCATCGCCGCCGCGATCCGCTTTGTACTTATGCTTGTACCGGAAGTCGAGCAGTGTCGTGACATTGCTGTCTACCTTGAAGATCACGCTTCCGCCATGCCCGCCGTCACCGCCATTGGGACCGCCTCGCGGCACAAATTTTTCCTGGCGGAAGGTCACCATGCCATTGCCGCCACTGCCTGCCATCACTTCGATTTCTACTTCATCAACAAACATCGCTGTTCACCGTTCCTGCAAATCCTGCAAAAATAGCGTAAGGCAGCCTGCTGGCATACCCTACGCTATTACGTTCGTAATTGCCGCACTGAAAATTACAAAGACTTCAATCGAACCAAATCAAAACACAAATGGAGGTGTAGGGACTCGAACCCTAGTTCCTGATGACTTGCACCTGGCTTCTACGAGCGTAGCTCCTGTATTTTATTTCGCGACCGTCTGTCACGAGAGCAAGGCTAACGGTACGCTAGCATGCGGAGTGTTTCCCGCTCGAGCGGCATGCTGGCCCGAGAGTCGGTAAGAAGGCATTTGTTACGCCCGAGATTCTTCCAGCCTACAAGGAAGAGGCGAACGCGCAACCCTTAGGCTGCGAGCGCGTACTGATTAGTGTTCGCGTTTATAGGTTTGCCGCTTTTTACGAGGCCCACGGCGCCTCGGCTCGCCACCAGACACAGCGCACACCAGGTCGACACCAATCACCCCCGAAACAACACGAACTACTCTTTATTATACGGCAGACCGCGCGGAAAAGCAAGGTTGAGTTTTGATCCTGCTATGCGCGAATGCACTTGCTTAGAATTGCGAAGCCCGGATAGTGACGGGGCTGAGAATCCCGTCTGGCATCGTAAAGCCCGCCTGCGCGGGCTGAAAACGAAAATCGCATTCCGAGAATGCTCAGCGTTTGGGAGCGATCACGATGTGGCGCATCGGCTCGTCGCCCTCGCTGTAGGTCGTGACGTCGGGATCGTCTACGAGTGCAGAATGGATTATGCGGCGTTCATGAGCGGGCAGCGGCTCGAGTTCCGCCTCTTCATTACCTGCCTTGACCTGACTCGCAAGATCGCGGGCATAGGTTTCGAGCGCGACGGTACGCCGCGCGCGATAGTTGTCGGCATCGAGCATCAGCCGGACATCTGAACCGACTCTCCGCGACAAAATCATATTCGAGAGCAGCTGGAGTGCGTCGAGCGACTTACCCATCCGTCCCCAAACCTCGGCGGTGCTGCCAACGATGTCGATATGCAGGTATGGACCCTGAACGGCGCGTACCGCGGGGTAGACATCGGGCGCCATCGCCCCGCAAATGCCCTGCATGAGTTCGTAACCAAGCTGCTGATCCACGGTCAGTGTGGAGGGGTCGATTCCCGGTGTCGCTGCACCGTCGTATTCTTCTGCAGGCTGCAAATCTACATCCATCATCGCTCTCTCCTTTTTTGTCACCCGCGCTGCATCCGCGTACACGCGTAATCTGGCTTCTTATGTGGCCTCTTAGCTGAACTATTCCATGCCTGATTATTCTGCGCAGGTGAACAATCTGCCTCCCCGAATCGCAGCCATATTATCGCTTATTTTTGCGCTTAGGGCGCGGGCGTGGTGCGGAAGAAGGGCGCACTGCCGTCGCAGAACTGCCATTGTTACCCGCTGTACTGACTGCGGCCGACGAGTTGGAAGAGGAGCGTACGGGTGAACTGGCCACCGTAATCGGACTCATGCCCGCGGACGCTTTATTCGGTTTATAGATATAGATGTACTGCTGCCAGGCGGATATGATATTCAGCACCAGCCAGTAGAACACGAATGCCGAAGGAAATCGGTAGTTGACGAAGAAGATGAACATCATCACCGTCGTCACGACCGACATTGTTTTCTGCTGCTGCGCCATCGCCGGGTCGGTCGCAGGCGTCAATTTCAGCGTCACATAGTTCGATGCGGCATACAGAACGAGCAGTATATAGTCGAAGTCGCCGAGATTTTTACCGATATACATCGGAAATTTAGCTGCCAGTGAGCTGCCGACCCACAGGAACTTGCCGTTGGCGAAATGGAACTCGTACTGCCGGATCGCATAGTATATCCAGATCATAAAGGGCGTCTGTATCAGAAGCGGCAGGCACGTCGCGAAGGGATTGACGCCGTGTTCTTTATAGAACGCCATCGTCTTTTCCTGCAGTTCGGGCTTGCCTTTGTAGCGCTCCTGAAGCGCCTTCAGCTGGGGCGAGATACGCTGCATTTCACGCTGACTTTTGTAGGTCTTCAGCGTGAGCGGCATCGTGAGACCTTTGACGATAATCGCGATCAGTACGAGCGCGATCCAGTAGCTGAACGCAGGCATACGCCCTGTCAAAGCGACGAGCCCATCTACGATTCTATAGCTGAGAGTGTGCGAATTCCGCTTGTCGAGCCGCTCTTCGATGGCCTTTTTGAAGGTTTCACCACCAGGCGTCCCTGAATCGAAATGCGTGACTGCCTCGGAACCATTGATGCTGTTGACGAAATTAGGCTGCATCGCAGCTTTTGCGGCTATCGAATCCGCGTGCTTGTTTTCGAGTTCTTTGAGGCGGTCGTGTGCGGCGTTCTCACCTTCGCCTGGTGTTTTCCCGCTGATTTTACCCCACCGTACGGGATCCGAAGCATACTGTGCTCCGCGCAGCAGCGCTTCGGCCTCCAGTTCCTTATCTTTCGCCTGCTTCTTGACGTCGTCGTATTCGTCGAGCGCCTTGTCTGGGCGCGTGGTTTCCAACTCTTTGGCGTGAGCGAAATTGGCGTCGAACTTGGGATTGGTGATCTGAGCGTGTGCCGCTCGGAGCGGCAGCAAACACAGTATTGTCAGCAGAACAGGAAGGATCGCAGAACGCGGTACTAATTTCAAAAGCTTGCCCTTTGGATATTATGTCAATGGGAAATCGACGCTGCAAATCTCGATTATGTCGGGTGTCGGTCAATGCGCTTACCGATGTCTACGTTACCAATACGAAATGAAAATCATATTGGCGTCAACGACGATGCGGCGGGATCGGATCGTATCCGCCCGGACTGAATGGATTGCAGCGCAGGATACGGCG
Organism: Chthonomonadales bacterium; assembly: GCA_038216735.1. Taxonomy (GTDB): domain Bacteria; phylum Armatimonadota; class Chthonomonadetes; order Chthonomonadales; family Chthonomonadaceae; genus JBBQPY01. Next base: position 3,387 of record JBBQPY010000036.1, on the reverse strand, counting down.
GGCGCCGAAGGCAATGCCTGCAAAGATGCCATGTTCACGGATTGACTGTGCCGTATATTCGGAACAGGTCGGGGTGTAGCGGCACATCTTCGGTCGTATCGGCGCCGTCAACTGATACAGCCGTATAAAACCTATCGCGAGTGCTCGTGGAAGGTCCAATACAGAACGAAAGAACCGAGCGGGCGGCGTCACGTGCTTTGATTTTTGCAGTTCGCTTTCCCTGATTTCGCTCTCGTGCTGATCCATTAGCTGTCCCGCTTCAGTAAGTCTGTACCGATCTGACCGGATTAGCAGGGCTACCTTGCGCAGTTGGTGCAGCCTGTTTCAATACGCCGCCACGGCGGAGCAGGTCCTCTACTGCGGCCTGTATCTCGCTCCATTCCGCAGTTTTTGCATTCCCACGGGCAACAAAAATCAGATCGTATGCGCCGTCTCGAAGATTGTCTATATGCAGTCGCATCGTCTCACGAAGGCGACGCTTGATGCGGTTGCGGACGACCGCATTGCCCTGCTTTTTGCTGACCACGAAACCGATGCGTCGTTCTGGGGTCGCTTCCGCTTCCTCGCCAGTACGCTTGCTGACGTACAGCACCGCAATTGGCGCGGGGTACGAGCGACCCTTTGCGTAGGCGCGGCGAAAATCTTTGTTATCGCGCAGTCGGTTTTCCGATGGCAGCATTGTATTCGCAATCGTGCCAGTCGACATAATTAGTGAGTTGACTGGTTGTAAGAAGAGACCGAATACGGGCAAATCGGGTGACGCAAAACAGGGTCTCAAAAGTAGTACGGAGAAAAGGCGCGAACGGTTTCCCTTCGCGCCTTGTCGTTTACTTTATTAACTCGTGACGCCCGCGAGCGCGGCGCCGTCGGAGGGTATTTCGACCGTCCAGTGTCATCATTTTCTTACGGAAGCCATGCACACGCTTGCGTCGGCGATTGTGCGGCTGAAAGGTTCTCTTCATGCCTTGAAATGCTCCTTAAATCGACAGTACAGCTAGTATAGCACAGAGAACGGGCGCAAGGGAAGAAAAATTGTAAATCGCATACAAGTATTCGGTCTCCTGTGTTGCGTCCCTTAATCGAACCTTCGGGCAAAGGGGATCGGAGGCAGCGCCTGTATGGCGTCGATTGAGCGAAACTGCTTATATTTCTCGCGGCTGTTCAGGCAGGGCGAAAGCGGTTTCGCCGGTTTCCAGCATCCTCTGGAGGTAAGGGCGACAGAGACCACAGCCGCTCCCGCATCCGAGCGCGGCAGAAATCTCCGGTACCGTTCGCCAGCTGTGTTCGTCTGCAAATGTTTTGATCTCAGAAAAAGTAAGCTTGTAGCAGAGGCAGGCACGAATCGGTAAGTCGTCGGACATTGACTTTTCTGCTTATGCCTGCTGACCAACAGTGCTGCCGTTGTATGCCTCATCGAGCAGTTCGACCGGATGGCAAATTCGGACCTGCAGTCCCGCTTCCTGCGCGCCCTGTTGAATCCAGGCGAGACAGCCGGGATTGCCGGTTGCGATGATCGTTGCGCCGGTTTCTCTCAGATTGGCAATTTTGCGATCGAGCAGGCGTCGTGCCATGACGGGTTCGGTAATGTTATAGGTTCCAGCGCTGCCGCAGCAGGTGTCCGCTTCATCCATCTCAATGAATTTGACGCCAGGTATCTGCGTCAACAGCTGCCTTGGCTGCAGTCGGATCTTCTGTCCGTGCGCGAGATGACAGGCGTCATGGTAGGAGATCGTGGCATCCAGTCTGCCATTCGGCGGAATCAGACCGATCTTCACGAGCCACTCGCTTACATCCACGACTTTGGCGGCAAAAGCTTCTGCGCGTTCGGCGTAGGCTAGATCGTCTTTCAGCAGGTGTCCGTACTCTTTCATCGTCGAACCGCAGCCCGCTGAATTGATCACGATGGCGTCTAGTTCGTGCATGAAGGGCGCAAAAGCGTCGAGCAGTGCGCGCACGCGCTGCAGCGCGTCATCATGCATGCCGCCGTGGACGTGCAGAGCGCCGCAGCAGCCCGCCGACTTTGGCGCGACAACCTCGCACCCATTCGCCTGCAGAACCCGCACCGTCGCCGCATTCGTTCCGCCAAAAAGTACTCGCATAACACAGCCTGCCAGTACTCCGACGGTGTAGCGTTTCGTGCCTTGCGCCGCGCTGCGCTCGGGCAGATTATGCACTTTGACGGGTCCGTTCGTGGCTGGCAGCGAGACCGCAGCTTCATCGGATCCCGACAGAATTTTCGCCGCGAAGCCCGGCATTTTGCCCTTCGTCAGCTTACCGAATAGACCTGCCGCTTTAAGCGACGCGGCGAGCAGTCCCGGATTGGTGAGCGTACGGAGCAATTGCGCGCGTGCAAACGACTCCAGTGGCGGGCGTAAGTGGTTCTCCTCGATGTGTGTGCGTGCCATCTCCAGAATCGAACCGTATTCGACGCCGGACGGGCAGGCGGTTTCGCAGGCGCGGCATCCAAGGCACGAATCGAGAGCATCGACAACATTGCTATCGAAAGGAATTACGCCTTCACGCCACGACCGAACGAGATAGATACGGCCGCGCGGGCTGAGCGTTTCCTGACCGGTGAGGCGGAATGTCGGGCAGGCGTCGAGGCAGAATCCGCAGCGGATGCACTTGAGTGTTTTTTCGTCGATTTCCGAATGAGGCAATGGGCTGGCAGACAAACTTTGGTCAGAGGAGCTAGTTTCAGTCGCAGCAGTATCGGAATTGGTCTTGATTGTGGTGGACATACCTCTATTTTACCAGATAAATCTGATGGTGGCTCCGTCCAAACATTTTTCGTGTCCGGTAGAAGACGCTGCTTCTGCGCGCACTCCACCAGATGTTGGCGCGAGCAACGCCTGCGTCACGCACGGCTTGAGCGGCTGCCATTCCTGCTTCGTTCGTCATTTCGGTGAATATATCCCATTCAATCCAGAACTTATCCAGAGCAGTCTCCTCGTTCCCGGTTTCGAAGAACAGTATGTCTTCCCAGCCAGTCAATCGATTGACCACGTATCGGCTTTGCAAATGCTGTCGGAACTCTTCGAGCTTATCGTTCTCAGCCTTCGCTGCATCTCGCCCACCCACCGCTTGCATACCGCCCATGAAGCCGTATAAGTATGCCCGGAAGGAGAAGATCGACTTATCGCCCATACACATCGTCGGTCGAATCCGCATAAGCTCGAACTGAACGTCGAATCGGTTTTCCATCGGTAGCTCTCCCATCAGCCCTCATCCCAACCCTTCTCCCTGTCCCTGTGTGCCACAATAGGGTGAGACAAAATCCCGTACACGAAATAGTGTAGATCGCCAGGGCGGAGAACAGGATTTCTCCCATGAGTACACCATTGACCGACAGCCCAACAACCAAGTTTGCTACCAACGGACACCAGC